>JAISXA010000141.1 GCA_031270685.1 Planctomycetota bacterium | reverse complement strand
AATCGCGAGGAAAACTCTTCTATCGCCTGGTGCAACAAGCGGTTAAGATAAAACCGGCTATGACCGACTTCATAGTCCACAAGTAATAGTGGGTAGTGGAGTCAAGTGGATACCCAGATCAGTTGTTATGGTATACATCCGTGGATCCTGAATTGCTTGTCATGCGAGGCGTATCCAAGGCGTTCGGCAGCACCATGGCGCTGTCCGGAGTCGATTTCGACCTGCGGCCGGGCGAGGTCCACACCCTGATGGGCGAGAACGGCGCGGGCAAATCCACGCTGATGAAAATCCTGATCGGGCTGCACCACGCCGACGGCGGCGAAATCCTGCTCAACGGGAACCAGGTCAAATTTTCCTCGCCGCGCGAAGCGCTGGACAACGGCATCGCCATGATCCACCAGGAGCTGTATCCGGTGCTCGACATGACGGTGGCGGACAACATCTTCATGGGGAGAGAATTGCTAAAGTCGCGCTTCGGCCCGCTCAGCCTGGTCGACTTCCGTTCCACCCGCGGCCGCGCCGCCGGACTTCTCCGCGAAATGGGTCTCAAGGCGGCTCCGGACGCGTTGATGCGCCAGCTCAGCGTCGCCGAGACGCAATTGGTGGAGATCATCAAGGCCGTTTCCCAGGGCGCGCGGATCATCATCATGGACGAGCCGACATCGGCCATCACCGAGCGGGAAATCGAACACCTGTTTTCCCATATCCGGCGGCTCAAGGAGAACGGCGTCGCCATAATCTATATTTCCCACAAGATGGAGGAAATTTTTCGCATCTCCGACCGCATCACCGTCCTGCGCGACGGGACGCACATCGCCACCCGCCCCGCCTCCGAACTCATCCCCGACGTTCTTGTCGGCATGATGGTCGGCCGCGAGATCCGCGATATTTATCCGTCCCGTCCCGAACGGCCGAAAGGGGAAATAGCCCTCGAGGTGGTCGGCCTCTCCGACGCGGGCAAGTTCAGCGGCGTCAGTTTTTCCGTCCGCAAGGGCGAGATACTTGGGATGGCCGGGCTCATGGGAGCGGGGAGAACGGAAATCGCCGAATGCCTTTTCGGGATCAACCCGCGCGCCGGGGGCGAAATCCGCATCAACGGCGACCCGACGGCCATACGCTCGCCGCGCGACGCAATCAGGCGCGGCATGGCGCTGATCAGCGACGATCGCAAGCAAAAGGGCCTTAACCTCGAGGCGACGGTCGGCGAAAACATAAGCCTCCTGCGCCTCCGGTCGTTCAGCAAGGCGGGAATCATAAACCGGTCGCGGGAGCGCGCGGAAATCGACGTGTATATGGGAAAGCTCGGGGTCAAGGCGGAATCGGGCGACGCGCCCGTCACCTCCCTTTCCGGCGGCAACCAGCAAAAGGTGGTGTTGGCCAAATGGCTGATGGCGGAGCCGGAGATCATCGTCTTCGACGAACCCACGCGCGGCATCGACGTCGGAGCCAAGCACGACATCTATGTCCTCATCAACGAGTTGGCCGGCCGGGGCAAGGCGATACTCATGATTTCCTCCGAAATGAACGAGATCGTCGGCATGAGCGACCGGGTGGTGGTCATAGCCGACGGCCGCTTGACCGGCACGCTCGGGAAGGATGAAATAGACCAAGAGCGGATCATGGCCCTTGCCTCGAACATCGCGTAAACCCCCATTGACGACAGGGAAAGCCCGACATGCGGACAGGCGTAAAAAAGCGCGGTTTCAGGGAATTGGGGATATTCATCGCCTTCATCGCGCTGATGGCGCTGATGGCGGTCGTGTCGGAGGGCAAGTCGCTCAATCCGCGCAACCTTATCCTCGTCGTCAAGCAAGCCTCCATCAACGGCATCCTTTCCGTCGGCATGATGTACGTCATCATCGCCGGCGGAATCGATCTTTCCGTCGGTTCGATCCTCGCCGTGACCGGGGTCGTCGCGTCAATGTTCGCGCACCCGGGTGAGTACCCGCTCATCGTCCCCATCGCCCTTTCCACGGTAATCGGCCTGGCGCTGGGATCGGTCAACGGCCTGATCATAGCCGTCGGGCGCATCCCCCCGTTCATTGTCACCATGGGCATGATGACCATGGCGCGGGGGCTGGCGCTGATCCTTTCCGGGGGATCCCCCATATACAACATCTCGCGGCCCTTCGAGGACATCGCCGGAGGCTTCTTCCCCTCGGCGACCTTCGCCTACCGCGTGCCCGTCCTCGCCGTGTACTACCTGATCGCCGTTGCCATCGGCGCGTTCGTCATCACCAGGACCGTGTTCGGCCGCCATGTCTACGCCGTCGGCGGCAACGAGATGAGCGCCAAGGTGTCCGGGCTCAACGTGGCGGCGGTTAAAACGGCTGTCTACGCCATCTCCGGCGTGCTCGCCGGCGTCGCCGGAATGCTCCTCGCCTCGCGCATCGTGTCCGGCAACCCCAACTCCGGCCAAGGTTACGAAATGGACGCCATCGCCGCCGTCACCATCGGCGGCGTGAGCATGAGCGGCGGCGCCGGCAAATGGTATGGCGCGGTCATCGGCACGCTGTTCATCGCGGTGATGGGCAACGGCCTCGATCTTCTCGGCATGCAGTCGCACCTGCAGCTCATCATCAAGGGCGCGATCATCATCGTCGCCGTGCTCTACGACACCCATGGCAAAAACCGGTCCTGAACAGCCGCACCCGCGACGTGCGCGGGGCAGGTTCCATTTTCTTTACGCTATTGTGGAAGGAGAAAGCATGATCAGGAGGATTGGCATCGCCTTGACTCTGGCCGCCTGTTTCACCGCCGCGCAGGCGGGAGAGTGGAAGGTCGCACTGTGCATGAGCCACATGTCCAACGCCTTCACCATCGAAATGTCGGACGCGGTGAAGAACCGCGCCAGGGAATTGGGCATCGACCTCATCGTCAATGACGGCAACAAGGACGCCGCGCGGCAGGTCGGCCAGATCGAAACGCTCCTGGCGCAGGGAATCGACGGCATCATCGTCGAGGCGGTATCGGTCGACGGCATCCAGCCGGCGGTGAACATGGCGCGCGAATCCGGCGTCCCTTTCGTAACCGTCAACCAGAAGGCGACCAACCAGGATCGCGCAACCTCGTTCGTCGGTGTCAGCCACGAGGACGGCGGCGAACTTGAAATGCTCCAGGCGGCAAGGGATCTCGGCGGCAAGGGAAACGTCGCCCTGCTCCTCGGGCCCATGGGCTCGGACGCGCAGATCGGGCGTTCGGCCGGATATAAAAAGGTCCTGGACAGGAATCCCGGCATGGCGGTAGCCTTTGAACAGACCGCGAACTGGGACACCGAGGCGGCGCTGAAGCTGGTGGAAAACTGGCTGCAGACTGGACGCGAAATAAATGCGGTCGTCGCCCAGAACGACGGCATGGCGCTCGGCGCGGTCAAGGCGATCGAGGACGCGCAACTTCAGGACAAGATCAAGGTTTACGGCCTTGACGCCGTTCCCGACGCGCTCGCCGCCATCAAGAACGGCCGCCTCACCGGAAGCGTCTCCCAGAACACCTCGCTCCAGGGTTCGACCTCCGTCGACGTCATGCTTGACGCCCTCAACGGCAAAAGCGTTCCGCCCGAGGTGATCGTCGAACAGATGTACATCGACAAGTCGAACGTCGCGAAGTTCATTGAATAACTGAAGCTTTGCAAAGTGGCGATTAAACCGCCAATCGCCACTTTGCAAAAATCAAAACCGCCTGTGCCGCAAGGGGTTATGATTTTTACAAATTAGGCATTCGGCGGTTTGAATGCCCAAGGTGCAAACGTTCAGTGAATAACGCACGGCGTCGGGGGGCAAGCCCCGTCTTGCGAAAAATCGATTTGCCAGCTAAACTTTTCCGGCGCATGTCCGCTAATTCTGACAATCGCCGTTTCCGATAGTTGTTTTTCGGGAATGGGTGCGAAGGGAGGCGACTTATGAGCGTCGATGGAGTTGGTGGTTCCTCCCCCCTGCAGGCGATGCAAAGCCTTGTTGGGGTCGGAATCCGGGCATTGAATATGGCCAACCAGTCCCAGGCCGACATGGCGGCGCCGCTTCTGGCCGCGCAATCGGGTCAGAGTCCCGCCAGATCCTCGGTCGAGGCCAAGGGCATGATGGTGGATGTCTACGCCTGAGAAGCGTATCCGCTCCACCGGCCTTGTCCATGCCATTTGGGGTCCGGCTTTTGCCGGACCTTGTTTTTTTCGCCGTTTGCGCGATAATCGATGTCGAAAATGGCAGTATCCACGGCGAGTCGCCGATCCGGATGCGCGTTCGACAAACCTTCCATTGACTGGAGAATCCATGGACGCTTATGCTGACGAATACCTCACGCTTTCGCAGGAAGATGGTCTTTGCCGGGTCGGGGATATCATCATCAACCTCGGCAAAATCTCAATGATCTTGAAAACGGAAGGCAGAACCTTGGTGTATCGTCCGGGCGCCGCCGATCCGGTCGCCCTGCCCGCCTCCGTCTTCGACGCCGTCAAGGACGCCGTCTTCGCCATCGATGCCGACGAGTATGACGACGATGACGAAGAGTTCGAAGAGTACGTGGAATAGGT
>JAISXA010000132.1 GCA_031270685.1 Planctomycetota bacterium | reverse complement strand
ACGCCGACCTTCCTGAACACGCTGGTGATGTGTTTTTTTGTCGTGCTTTCCGTGATGCCCAATGCGCTCGCAATGCCGCCGGTCGTGTCGCCGCCCAACAGCAAAACCGCCACCTCCTCCTCGCGCCGCGTCAGTCCCGCCGTCGCCAGGAAGGACCGCGCCCGGTCCTCCGCGGTCTTTTCCCCGGCGACGCCGGGGCCGGGTGAAGCCGCCGGCGGCCGCGCCGCTTCGGCGGCTTCGCCTTCCGGGGCGATGGCGAAGTCGATTTTCCCGACGCGGGAGTTGAGGAAAAACGCCAGCGCCGTCGCCGCCAGCACGGTGATTCCCAACTCGAAGCCGAATACCCGCGTCCACAGCACATGCCCCAGCACGGTAAGCAGCCGGGCGACGTAGACGCAGCAGGCATAGAGCACCGCCCGCCGCAAATCGGGGGCCAGCCCGGCCACAGCCACGCTGCAGATGACGAAAAGGACGAACTGCGCCACCGCCGTCGCCGTCTGCAGGACGCCGTGCAGCGCGTGGCCGTAGCCGAGCACGGCCAGCGACGGGGTCAGGATGAACAGCCAGCAGCAGACCGGGAGAATGTGGCGGAACAGCATTTCCGGCCGCCTGTCCAGCAGCCATCCCGCCGCCGTCGCCGCGACGGCGGCGAACACGGCGGGAAAGACAACCGACGCGGAAACGGGCGAGGCCGGGAGCATCGGCGTCAGCTTGGCGTCGAGTATGCCGCTCAGGAGATAGGCGGCGGACGCGGTCAGCGCCAGCGCGCGGATCTGCACCTGTCCGTCCCGCGCCGCCGGACGCGGCGCGAAATACGGTTCCGTCTCCCGCGTCGCCCTGGGCCACAGGACCAGGGAATAGACGCACGCCAACGTCAGAACGGCAATCGCGGCGGCGTGGACATAATAGACGGAATGCAGAAACGGGTGGAACGCCCCGTCGCCCCGTGGTTCGGCATGGGCCAGTGAAACAAGGCCGTACCAGCAAAGCAGCCCGCCTCCCAGGCTGGCGCCGAACCACGTCCCCCGCCATTGGGCGGGAAAGCGGGAAAAGAACAATTGATATGCCGGAGCAACCGCCATGCCGAGAAAAAGATTGGCGGCGAGGCGGAGGGGAGCGTTGAAAATATAGTGGTGGAAGCCGGGCAGGACCGTCGCCAGCGCCATCATGATCCAGACAGCCGGCATCGCCCGCCGCGCCGCGCTTCCCGTCTGTTCCGCCCAGGTCGACAATCGGGGGAAAACCGCCCCGCCCAGGAACACTCCCAGGAGGAACAGTCCGCCGATGGGCAGCATCCGGCCGCCGGTATCGGGGCGGAGCGCGAACGACACCATTCCGGAATAGAACGCCAGGGTCGCCATGAGCAGGGCGGCGCCGGGGACGATCATGGCGTCGACGATGTACATCGTCGCGGTGGAAGCGGCTCCGGCGCGGCCGTTTTCGCGGGGAAGGTTTTTGGGAAAAACGGAGAATATCCCTGCCAAACCGTCTCTGTCCGGTTGCGCGAGGTCAGGCATGGCGGCATCCTTTCCGTATGGCGGCGGGCATGGCGTTGTCTTCCTTCGCACAGTATATTCTGTCGGGGCTCGGAGGTCGAGCGTAAAGCGGGAACGCATGGTTGAATCGCGCCATCGCATGCCGCAAACGGCATTCCATCGAAGTATCGCGAAAGCCCGGCTCATCCGGTTTCTTCGGGGATGTGCGCGTCCAGCGGGCTCGCGGTCGATAAACTATTCTTTGGTCAGTTGCCCGTGTTTTCGCTATCCCGCGGCGGATGCCGTCGCCGTGGAGTTTTGGGATCACGAGAACGGTTCCGCCGCACCTGTCTGCGGTCTGCGCCGGATTTGCCCAACTTCCGGGCATGCTGTATTGAGCCCCGTTTATACCCGGCTGGCGGGAGGAAAGGTGCACGCCTGTCTCGCGCCGCATTCCGGCCGCGAGCATCGGGGCCGATTGTTTTCCGGCCGGCTTTGCGGTATAATGCCATCTCCCGGAAGCTGGCCGCTTCCGCCCATCCGTATTCAGGGAGCTATAGGATATGGAACCAGTCATACCGAAGTATTTCAACATTGCCGGTCCCTGCGTTCCTGGCGAGCATTACATGCTTCCCGCCGTTGAGCGCCTGCCGAAAGCGCGCCAACTGGCCGAGCGGAAGCAGTATTTCGTCATCCACGCCGCCCGGCAGTCGGGAAAGACCACGCTCCTTCGGGCGTTGACACGGGAAATCAACGCGGCGGGCCGGTACTATGCGCTTTATTGCTCGCTGGAGGAACTGCAAGGGATCGCCGACTTTGATCGCGGCCTTGCCATGATCGTGTATGCGTTGAACGGCGCCGCGGCCACATCGCCGATATTTCAGGCGAGACATGCCGAACCGCGGCCAATCGGTAACGAGGTGACCGGCATTCGCTTCGCTCTTTCCGGAATTGCGGCCCTTTTGGACAAGCCGCTCATTCTTTTCTTTGACGAAGCCGACTGCCTGTCCGGGCAGCCATTGATTACTTTTCTTCGGCAATTACGCAACGGCTACGTCAACCGCGACGAAACTCCCTTTCCCTGGTCGATCGCCCTGGCGGGGATGCGGGATATCCGGGACTTCAAGGCGAAGGTACGGTCGGACAGCGAGGCGCTGGGGTCGGCTAGTCCTTTCAACATCGTGACCAATGCCCTGACCCTCGGTAATTTTACCGTGGAGCAGGTGGCCGCGCTTTACCGGCAGCACACCGACGCTACAGGACAAACCTTCGAGCCGGAGGCGGTCGAACGCGCCTGGTATTGGTCGGAGGGCCAGCCCTGGCTGGTGAACGCCCTGGCCCGGCAGGTGGTGGAGGACGATCTCGGCGGCGACCCTTCGATTCCCGTAACCTCCAGCCACATAGACAACGCCGCCGACGCCCTGATGAAGCGGCGGGACACCCATATCGACTCGCTTCTTGATCGGCTGAAGGAGCCGCGGGTGCAGCGGGTAA
>JAISXA010000089.1 GCA_031270685.1 Planctomycetota bacterium | reverse complement strand
CCGGAGCATTTCACGCAACTCCGGTATGCACGGGCGGTTTTCCGGGCCCTTCGGCATCGCGTCGGCCCTTTCCTTCGACGCTCCTTCCTCCGCCGCCCCCTCGACCACAGTGATTTTCTCCAAAAGTCCACGTTATACCCCCGACCAGGTAATAATTCCCGACGGGAAATGGGACCCTGGGAAACTTTGGGGAGAATCGAACGACGGTTTGCTTGATTCTCCCCAAAAGTTACCCTTTATAAAACAGGCGTTATTGATTGCTGCAAAATGGCGGTCGGCGGTTTAATCGCCATTTTGCCAATCCCCGGAAGCGTAAGCTGGATGAACCGGAGGCCCGAAACGACCGTCCCGCAATGCTTCGGCTCTTCGCGCATTATTCCTGTTCGCCAAAAACAACGGCGTCGATGTCGTTTCCGAAAAGATCCCCGGCGCAAGCCGCGATCCGCCGGCGGGACCTTTGCCCCATCCCGGCGAACGGGGTTACGCGGATCACCCTGCCGTCACGCTTCCACTTGGCCTTGAGCCTGCCGTCCAGCATGACGGCGGGGTGGATGATCCCCGTGGTGGTGACCACGTCCGGCTTGTGCTTGTCGTCGAGAAGCCGGGTGCGGTCCCTGTAGGCGAGCAGCAGCTGGTCGAACCCGGACAGCAAGAGGCAGGGCGGGATGTCCCGCGACGCGTCCCATTCGCCGATGTAAAAATACTCGCCGCCCGCGCAGTGGACGGATTGGAGCGGCAAGGGCTGCTTTTCCAAAACGCCGAGGATCGTCTTTTTCCTGAATCCGGTGAAATTGGCGCAATCGTCCATGGTCGCGGGGCCGAGATGGGCGAAGTAGCGCCGCAGAATTTCCGCCCGGGCCGCATCGCGGTCCAGGGGCCGAAAGTCGTCGCAGGCGACGAACCGCTTCGCCGTTCCGGGCGCGTAGGCGATCATGCCGCGTTGGCACATCTCGCTGATCAGGCCGCCCCAGCCGTGGAAAATGATCGCGAGCGCCCCGGGTTCGGCGCCGCGCTCCCGGCATTTGTCCTTGAGCCGCTGGCGGTCGTCGATCCCCTCCCGGATCCAGCCGCGGATCAGCGACGACCACCGCGGCTTCACCCGGCGGCTCAACCCCCAGCCGTCGTCCCAGCCGCCGGGCACGCCCTGCGCGGAAATGAACAGGTCGAGCTCGTCCCGGCGGATCGCGTGCAACGTGTGGCGGAAAGTCCAGGTCTTGACCAGGCCTTCGCGCCAGGTCTGGTCGCAGTGATCGTCCGAACGGATGCGCAAGGCGTGACCCGGGTTGTTGGCGAACTGCGCCTGCAGGCCGCACAGCGACGAGACGACCTCCAGCCGCTTCCCCTTCGCGAGGAGGAATTGCTTGTGCAGCGACGCCAGAAGCAGCTCGCGCTTGTCGATTGTCCGCATCAACACTTCCTCCCCGCCGCCGGCCGGCCGCGTCCCGTTCCGGGTGGTCGCGGGAAGCGTCATATTGTAACGACGGCGCGGCCGCTGTACAGCAGACAGCCATTCCCGTTTTCCGGGAATGGCTGTCGGGCGTTGAGCGCTCTGTCGTGCCGAACGGGCGAGCGGTTACTTGATCTGCCCGTTCTCGGTGTGGATGCGGATCCACTTGTCGACGTTGGCGGTGGTGACCAGTTCGCCGGGGGTAAGGGTCTTTTCGAACTCGATCTCGCCGCGCAAAACCCGGTCGGCGATCTCGAGGGCCTTGGCGGCCTGGGCTTCGGCGTTCTGGACGCAGGTGGCGGTGAGTTCGCCGTCCCGGATGGACAGAACCGCGTCGGCGAGGCCGTCAATGCCGTAGTAGGTGGTCTCGTGGAGGCGGTTGGCCGCCTTGGCCGCCTCGATGGCGCCTAGGGCCTGGGCGTCGTTCATGGAGACGACGGCGTCGATGCGATCGAAGCGCTGGAGCCAGTCCTCCATGTAGCGCATGCCTTCCGACTTGTTCCAGTTCGCGATCTGCTCGTCGAGGATCTCGATGTCCGGGCGGGCGTCGAAGAGATACTTCTGGAAGCCGATGCGGCGGCCGATGGAGTGGGAGTTGCCGGAGGGGCCGAGCAGGATGACGACCTTGCCGTTTTGCGGGATGCGTTCCTTCGCGACCTCGGCGGGGACCTGGCCCTGCTCGATCGGGTCGGCGTCGACGTTGGACGCCTTGGGCGCGCCGCCGTCCGACTGGTTTACGACGCAGATGGGAATGCCGCCGTCGATGATCTCGTCGACGGTGTTGCGGAGCGCATCCGGTTCAAGCGGATGCAGAACGATGTAGTCGAAGCCGTCCGCGACGCAGTTTTCGAGTTGCGCCATCTGGACGTTCATCTTGTTCTGCGAGTCGAGGATGGTCATTTCCATGTACGGGTACTTTTTGACGTGTTTCTCGGCCGACTGGGCGAGCCAGGCGGCGTAGGTGTGCGCGAGGTTGGTGCCGATCCAGGCGACCTTCTTCTTTTCCCCCGCCGGGGCGGCGGGCATCATGCCCGCGGACAGGATTCCAAGCGCCAGCGCATAGACCAACAGTTTCCGCATTTTTTCCTCCCTTGTGAATAAAACCGCCGTAAAAAAGCCCTTTCCCCATGAAAGAGCCGCCTCAAAAAAAAACGCCGCGCCGCGATTCCCGGAAGCGCCGGCGGCGGCGAGCCGGCCTCAGCGTTCCCCGGTCGTCGTCATGGCCGCGGCGTCCATGATGGTGATGGTGCGCTTGCGGGATTTGGAATACACGTCGAGGATGACCGCGAGAATGATGAGCGAGCCTTTGACGATCTGCTGCACGTAGGATTGCACGCCCTGAAGATTCAGAATGTTGTTGAGGACGCCGATGATGAAGGACCCGATCAGGGTTCCGGTGGCGGTGCCGGTGCCGCCGGTGAAGCTGGTTCCGCCGACGATGGTGGCCATGATCGCGTCCGTTTCGTAGCCGATGCCCTCGCCGGGAATGCCGGCGTTGAGGCGCGCCATGAGGATGACCCCGGCGAACGCGGCGAGCACGCCGGAGATGATGAAGGTCAGGAGTTTCACGTTTTTCGTCGAAATGCCGGAGGCGATGGCGGCGTGCTCGTTGCCGCCGGTGGCGTAAAGATAACGGCCGAACTTGCAGAACTTGAGCATGAAGGCGATCAGCAGCCAGATCCCCGCCATGAAGAGCACGGGGATGGGAATGCGCAGGAACTCGCCCTGGCCGAGGACCTTGTAATCGCCGATGGTGTAGATGTTGTTGCCCTTGGTGTAAAGGAAGATGACGCCCATGGCGATGCTCTGCATGGCCAGGGTGACGATGAACGAGGGCACCGAGAAGCGGGTGATCACCAAGCCGTTCACCACGCCCACCGCCGCGCCGATGGCCAGGGCGGTCGCCACCGCGAGCGGGAGATTCTGCGTCGCGACGTACACGGCGCAGGAAAAGGTGCCGGCCATGCCCGCCACCGCGCCGATTGAAAGGTCGATCTGCCCGGTGACGATCACCAGCGTCTGGGCGAAGGAGAGGATGGTCACCACCGCGATCTGGCGCGCGATGTTGACCAGGTTGGTGGTGCGGATGAACCGGTCGCCCGCGATGAGGCAGCAGACCAGGATCAGCAGCAGGAGAATGATGACGGTTGAAAACCGGTTGATGAACGCTTTGATGTTGTTGGACACGAAACTTCTCCTCGGGAAACGGCGCCGCCGGCCCGTAGCCCGTTTCACCCGGCGTTGGTGGCGTGAACCATGATCCGCTCCTGGCTGAACTCGTCCCGCCGCAGTTCGCCGGTGATGCGGCCCTTGTTCATGACGTAAATCCGGTCCGACATGCCGATCAGTTCCGGCATTTCGGAGGAGATCATGACGATGCTGACGCCCTTTTCCCTGACCAGGCGGGTCATGATGGAATAGATCTCGAATTTCGACCCCACGTCGATGCCGCGCGTGGGCTCGTCCATGATCATGACCTTGGAATCCACCATCAGCCACCGCGCCAGAATCACCTTCTGCTGGTTGCCGCCGGAAAGGGTGCCGAGCTCCGCGTCCAGGCCGGGGGCTTTCACATTCAGGCTGGAGAACAGGCGCTGCGAGACCAGCCTTTCCCGCTTGAGGTTGACGAGCTTGCCCCTGTTGATCCGCAGACTGGCAATGGCGATGTTTTCCCTGATCGAGCGCATGGGCAGGACGCCGAATTTCTTCCTGTCCTCCGACACCATCAAAATGCCGTTTCTGATCGCTTCCCCGATGGAACGGATTTTCAGCGGTTTGCCGTCAAGCCGGATTTCGCCGCTGTCGTACGGATCCATGCCGAAGACGGCGCACGCCAGCTCGGTGCGCCCGGCGCCGACCAGGCCGGCGAGGCCGACGATCTCGCCGCGGCGCACCTGCAGGTTGATGTCGGCGAACACGCCCTTGCTGTTGAAATCCCTCACCTCGAAGAAGATCTCGCCCAGCGGAAGGCATTCCTTGGGATAGATGTTTTCGATGGGGCGTCCGACCATGGCGGTGATGAGGCTGTCCTCGGTGAACGAATCCGCCGGGCCGGCGGTTATCGTCCTGCCGTCCCGGAGCACGGTGATGTCGTCCGCGATGCGGAAAATCTCGTCCATCTTGTGCGAGATGTAAAGGATGCTGACGCCGCTGTCGCGCAACCGGTTGATGACGGCGAAAAGGTGGTCCACCTCCTTGGCGCTGATGGAGGAGGTGGGCTCGTCCATGATGATGATCCTGGCCTTGAACGCCACCGCCTTGAGGATCTCCAGCATCTGGATGTTGGAGACCGACAGCTCCTTGATCTTCACGGCCGGGTCGTAGTGGACGCCGTTTTCCGCGAATATCGCCCGCGTCCGCTCGCGAAGCCCCTTCCAGTTGATGAAGCCGCCCTTGGTCGGATAGCGGCGCATGAAGAGGTTTTCCTCGATGGAAAGGTCGGGAAAATAATTCAACTCCTGGTAGATCATCGCGATCCCGAGTTCCGACGCTTTCAGCGGGCTGGAAACCTCGATTTTCTTCCCGTCGAGATAGATCTCCCCCCGGTCCTGCCGGTAGAGGCCGTTGATGATCTTCATCAGGGTGGATTTGCCGGCGCCGTTTTCGCCCATGATGGCGTGGACCGTTCCCGACCGCAGGGTCACGTCCACGCCGTCCAGCGCCCTGACGCCGGGAAAGTTTTTGCTGATGCCCGCCAGCCGCAGTTTGACGCCCGGATCCATGATTCCCTTTCAGCAACCGGCGCTCTGCTACACGCAGGTGAAACCGCCGTCCACGACATAGTCGGAACCGGTCGTGAAGGAAGACGCATCCGACGCGAGCAGCGTCGCCGCCCCGGCCAATTCCTCGGGTTCGCCCGGCCTCCGCATCGGGGTCATGCCGCGCCAGACGGGCCCGATCTTCGGGTCGTCGAAGAATTTTCCCGCCATCGGCCCGTTCATGTACCCGGGCGAGATCGAATTGACGCGGATACCGTATTGCGCCCATTCGACGGCGAGCGACTTGGTCAAGTGCATGACCGCCGCCTTGGAGACGTTGTAGCCGGCTTGGCATTGCGGAATATTGACGATATGACCGGACATGCTCGCGGTGTTGATGATGCTGCCCTTGCCCTGTTTCTTCATAACCTCGAACACCGCCTGGCACCCGTAGAGGACGGCGTCCAGGTTGATGGCCATGAGTTTCCGCCAGTCCCCCTCCGACATGTTCTCCGCCTCTTTCCAGTCGGTGACGCCGGCGTTGTTCATCATGAAGTCGACGCGCCCGTCGATCGCCAGCGCCGCCTTGACCGCCGAGTCGAGATCCTTTCTCTTCGTCGCATCCGTCCTGACGAACACCGACTTCCCACCAAGCGCCGACAACTCCGCCGCCGCCCTATTCCCGGTTTCCTCGTTGATCTCGGCGACAACCACGTTCGCGCCCATTTCGGCGAATCCCTGGCAAAACGCCCTGCCCAGCCCCTGGCCGCCGCCGGTTACGATGCCGGTCCTGCCCTTGAGCGACAATTTCTCCATCAATCCCATCGGTCGATCTCCCTAAGCACGCGTCGGCCGCGCCATTGAATCGCGCCGCGAATCGCCCCGGGCGTGGCGAACGAGTCCGAATGCGGCGTTCCCGGTCCTATCACTACAACGCTATATTTGTGGCAGACCGCGCCACAAATATAACATGGAATCAATAATTGTCAATTATATTTTATTGACATCATTTTTTTTCACAAATTTATCAATATTTATTAAAATATTTGACAATAAAGATTTCAAAGATTAAAGTGGAGGAGATTGGTCGCCGGAATTGTCAAGGATGTCGACTTTTTAAGGAAATCAAACGGAGGTTTGTTTGATTTTCTCCAAAAGTCCACTGTTTGATTTCCTCCAAAAGTTCACAAGGATGCGTCCCATGTATAGAGCGGATCGCCTCAACGCCATACTCTCCTATTTGAACGATCACCAAAGCATGAGCGTCGACCAGGCAATGCGGGAATTTTCCGCCAGTTCGGCAACCATACGCCGGGATTTTTCACACCTGATAGCGTCGGGAATGGCGGCGCGCGGTCCAAACGAGGTGCGCAAGCCGAGCGCCCCGGCATTGGGAATAGACCCGCCCTTTTCGGTGCGGAAGATGACGATGCGGGCGGAAAAGAGGGCGATAGCCCGCCGGGCGGCGGGTTATTTGAAAAACGGCGACGTCGTTTTCATCGACGGCGGCACGACCACGCATTGCATGGTCGAGTTTTTGGGCGCGCTGGAACTGCGCGTCGTCACCACCTGCATCCATGTCGCCAATTCGCTCAACGAATTGCGGCAGGACAACGGCAATCTTGAAATCGTCATGCCCGGCGGCGTCCTCATGCCGCGCTCAAACGTCCTGTATGGGGCGCATACCAGCGACCAGCTCCAGACCTATTTCGCGCGCTGGGCTTTCATCGGGGTGGACGGCACCGACGGGACCAGCCTGTTCAGCGTCAACGAATTCATTTCCAGCAGCCAAAAAACCATGATCGCCAACAGCGACCGCACCGTGCTCCTCATGGATCACGCAAAGTACCGCCGTCCGTCCATGGTGCGGACGATCGATCTGGACGAGCGGTTCGTCATCGTGACCGACAAACACGAAAGCCTCGCCGAAATGGCGGACAAGGTCAGGAAAAGCGGGGCGGAGTTGACGTTCGTGGAGCCGTGAAACAATCCGGAACAGCTATGAATTGGCCGCCTTGCGCCTTTGGCCGGCGGCTTCGGCGAACTCGCCCGCCTGAATGCGCGCAAGCAGTTCCCGGGCGCAGCGCGAGCAGTACACTTCGCAAATTTCCCCATCCAATTCGCCCGGCCAGGGCAGACGGAATACGCCGTCCACCCGGATGCGCTTGCACTGCGAACATTGAACGATCATTCTCTTCCCCCTGTCGCATTTGTGGACCTTTAGAGGAAATTGGGCGGCGGTTGGCCCGATTCCCTCCAAAAGTCCACGCATTTCCGATCCTCTGCTTTCCGACTTGCCGCTTTATGCGCGCCTCTTTCAAATAAATCGGAGGAAAACGCCGATATCGGCAGTTATTTCCGGGAACACTGTATTATTTTTACCGCCCCATTCCCGGTTTTTTTTCATATATCCCCTTAAAGTGGACTTTTGGAGAGAATCAAACAAACCGCCGTTTGATTCTCTCCAAAGTTTCCCTGGGTTCCGTTTTCCGTCGGGAATTATTGCAAGGTCGGCGATATCACCCGACCTGACGAAAAATCAACCCATTGGCCCGTAAGCAGTAACATCATTTGGAGATAATCGGGCGGCGATTGGCCCGATTTCCTCCAAAAGTTGACTTAAAATAAAAGATATTGATATCAATTGCGGCGACATGCGCTTAAACTGGCCATGCGATTGCATATCGAAGATTTGGACATTACTGAACGGCGGAAGTGAACAATTGAAGTCGACTTTAAAGGAAATCGGGAGGCGGTTGGTCCGATTTCCTTTAAAAGCCGACCGGGAGATATTCGCATGATCAACGGCATGTATCTTTCCACCATGGGGGCATTGGTGCAAACGGGGCGGCACGCGACGATTTCAAACAATCTCGCCAACTCGAACACGACCGGCTTCAAACCGGACTGGTC
Organism: Planctomycetota bacterium; assembly: GCA_031270685.1. Taxonomy (GTDB): domain Bacteria; phylum Planctomycetota; class SZUA-567; order SZUA-567; family SZUA-567; genus JAIRTL01. The sequence continues at coordinate 12,430 of JAISXA010000089.1, read as the reverse complement.
AATGTTCCAGGCGGTGCCGACGGAAAACGAATGGCATCCGGAACGGCGTTTTCTCTGGGACAAGATTCTCATGAACACCGGCGGCGGCGTCTGGAACGACGCCACCGTCACCAATCTCACGCCCGGTCCCATGCAGTTCACCGGCAACACTTTCGACATCGCCATCCACGACGAACCCGGCTCCGGAAAATCCGGCTTCTTCACCGTCCAATCGGATGCCGGCGACGCCTACTTCAGCCGCGACGGTCATTTCGTTCCCGATCAGAACGGGGTATTGCGCAACACCAACGGCGATCGGCTGCTGGACGTGGCCGGAGGCCAGGTCGCGATCTCGCCGCCCGAAGGAACCACGGTCCACATTCGCGACGACGGCATGATAGAATACCAGGCGTTGGGCGGGGAAACCGTTTTGGGGCAACAGATCGCCGTGCTGCGCACCGCCGACTACCGCGAGATGAAAAAGGTGGGCGATTCGCGGTTCATCCCCCGGGACGCGGTTATGGAGCCTTGGCAGAACGGCATCAAAAGCCTTTACCTCGAGGAATCCGCCACCAATCCGGTCGACGAGATGACCAACATGATCGAAGCGGCGCGGATCTACGACACCAATATGCGCTTCCTGTCCATCCAGGACGAAACTCTCGGGCAAACGGTGCGCCGCGTCGGCGCCCGCAGCCAGGCTTGACGATCGGGAAAACGAAAGACGAGGGGTTAGACTTCTTTCAGGAGATACAGCCATGATGATTCGTTCGCTCTGGAGCGGCGCGACCGGCATGAAAGCGATGCAATTCCACATCGACGCGATCGCCCACGACCTCACCAACGTCAACACCAACGGCTACAAGAAGAAGATCGTCAACTTCCAGGACCTCATGTACCAGACCATGCGCGCGAGCGGAATGCAGGGCGGCACCGACGGCGCGGTCAACCTTCCCGTGGGCGTCCAGGTCGGCCTCGGCGTCCGCGTCGCCGGCACGACGCCGGTGATGACCGTCGGCTCGGCGGTGGAAACCGGCGGCCGCTACCACATGATGATCAACGAAACCGGGTCCAACCAAATAAAGAATTTCTTTCAGATCGATATGGGCGGCGGCAATGTCGCCTATACCCGCGACGGCAGTTTCACCACCGACGACGAGGGCCGCCTGGTCACCACGGACGGGCATTATCTCATCCCCAATCCCGGCAACATCGATCCGACCGCGACCACGGTGCAGATCACTCCCGAGGGCCGCATCATACAGACCCTCCCCGGGCAGGATCCGGCCGAAGTCGGGAGGGTGCAGCTTTTTTCATTCATCAACCCGTCCGGCCTCGAGCCGCTGGGCAACAACCGCTGGGCCGAATCACCCTCCTCCGGCGAGGCGCAGCAGGGCGACCCCAACGAGGGCGGCTTCGGCGCGATCGAAAGCGGCTTCATCGAGCAGTCGAACGTCGACGCTATCTCCGAAATGGTGAACATGATAGCCGCGCAGCGCGCCTATGAGTTCAACTCCAAATCCATCATCACCTCCGACGAGATGCTCCAGACCGTCAACAGCCTGAAGCGGTGATAGCCCAAAAGTTCAGCGACAGGAAACCCCGGCTTGCCGGGGTTGGGCTTTTCAAGGAAATCTAACAAACCGCCGTTTGATTTCCTTGAAAGTTTCAGGGCGTTCATTCCGGCGCCGTTTTTTTTTGCAGCCCCGCTGGTTGTGGACTTTTGTGGAGAATCAAACAAACCGCCGTTTGCTTCTCTCCAAAGTTTCCCGGGGTTCCATTTTCCATCGGGAATTATTGCAAGGCCGGCGGCATCACCCGACCTGGCGAAAAATCAACCAATTGGCCCGTAAGCGGTAACATCTTTGCGGGAAATCGGGCGGCGGTTGGCCCGATTTTCTTTAAAAGTCGTCGACAGGCCTCCCGTAAAAACATATAGTTGGCTTAAAGTCGAACTTTTGCAAAACTCCAGTTACAGCCGACTGCGGGAGCTAATATACCATGTTGGAAAAATTCACCGATCGCGCGCGCAAGGTGATCAATCTGGCCCGCCAGGAGGCGGAACGCCTCGGCCACGAATTCATCGGCACCGAGCATATCCTGCTCGGCCTGGTGAAGGAAGGCTCCGGCGTCGCGGCCAACGTGCTTGAGAACCTGGCCGTGGACCTCGAAAAGATCCGCATCGAGGTCGAAAAATACGTCTCCTCGCCGGGCGAGACCATCTCCGTCTCGTCCAGCCTTCCCTTCACCCCGAAGGCGAAGAAAGTGCTGGAATTGGCGATGGAGGAGGCGCGCAACCTGGAGCACAACTACATCGGCACCGAGCACCTGCTGCTCGGCGTCCTGCGCGAGCAGGACGGCATGGCGGCCCAGGTTCTCCTGAACCTCGGCGTCAAGCTGGAGGACGTGCGCGCCGAGCTGATGGAGCTTCTCGGGGCCGACGTCGCGCAGGACCAACAGGCCGGCAAGCCCGGCAACGGCTCGGCGCAGGCGGCCGAAAACGCCACCCCGGCGCTCGACTCGTTCGGCCGCGACCTGACCGCGCTCGCCCGCGAAGGCAGCCTCGATCCGGTCATCGGCAGGTCGAAGGAAATCCAGCGCGTGCTGCAGATCCTCTCCCGCCGCACCAAGAACAACCCGGTGCTGCTCGGCGAAGCCGGCGTCGGCAAAACCGCCATCGTCGAGGGGCTGGCGCAGGACATCGTCAACGGCAATGTCCCGGAAATCCTCCTTTCGAAGCGCATCGTCGTGCTCGACCTCGCCATGATGGTGGCCGGCACCAAGTATCGCGGCCAGTTCGAGGAGCGCATCAAGGCGGTGATGAACGAGGTCCGCCGCGCGAAAAACGTCATCCTCTTCATCGACGAGTTGCACACGCTGGTGGGCGCCGGCGGCGCGGAAGGCTCCATCGACGCGTCGAACGTGCTCAAGCCCGCGCTCGCGCGCGGCGAGGCGCAGTGCGTCGGCGCGACCACGCTGGACGAATACCGCAAATACGTCGAAAAGGACACCGCCCTCGAACGGCGCTTCCAGTCGATCATCGTCAACCCGCCGAGCCCGCAGGAGACGGTCGCCATTCTCCACGGCCTGCGCGACCGCTACGAGGCCCACCACCGCGTCCGCATCACCGACGCGGCGATCGACGAGGCGGTCAAGCTGTCCGAGCGCTACATCTCCGGCCGCTTCCTTCCCGACAAGGCGATCGACGTGATCGACGAGGCCGGATCCCGCGTCCGCCTTTCCTCGCTGACCCGTCCGCCGGACCTCAAGGACAAGGAGCGCGGGATCGAGAACCTCGACCGCGAGAAAAAGGAGGCGGTCACCGCCCAGGACTTCGAGCGCGCCGCCCGTCTGCGCGACCAGGCGGACGCGCTCAAGAGGGAAATAAAGGAAATCAAGGAGGCGTGGAGGGAACGCACCCAGAAACTGCGGGGAGTGGTGGACGTCGACGCGGTGACCGAAGTCGTGTCCTCGATCACCGGCATTCCCCTGGCGCGGCTCGAATCCAGGGAGCAGGAGCGCCTGCTCAAGATCGAGGGCGAACTGCATAAGCGGGTCATCAGCCAGGACGAGGCGATCTCGGCCATCGCCCGCGCGGTCCGCCGCAGCCGGGCCGGACTCAAGGATCCGCGCCGCCCGATGGGCACGTTCCTCTTCCTCGGCCCGACCGGCGTGGGCAAGACGCTGCTGGCCCGGGCGCTCGCCGAGTTCATGTTCGGCGAGGAGGACGCGCTCATCCAGATCGACATGTCCGAATATATGGAAAAACACGCGGTGAGCCGCCTGGTCGGCGCGCCTCCCGGGTACGTCGGCTACGAGGAGGGCGGGCAGCTTACCGAAAAGGTGCGCCGCCGCCCCTACGCGGTGCTGCTGCTGGACGAACTGGAAAAGGCGCACCACGACATCTTCAACATCCTGCTGCAGATCATGGAGGAGGGCAAGCTCACCGACTCCTACGGGCGCAAGGTGGACTTCCGCAACACCATCCTGATCATGACCTCGAACGTCGGCGCGGACCTGATCAAGAAACAGGGCTCGCTCGGCTTCACGAAAAAGACCGAGGACAGCGATTACGACCGCCTCAAAAAGAGCCTCAACCAGGCGGTGGAGCGCGAGTTCCGGCCGGAATTCATCAACCGCCTCGACGAGCTGATCGTCTTCAACTATCTCTCGCGCGAGGACATGAACCGGATCATCGACATCGAGGTCTCCGGCCTCGGGAAACGCCTCGAGGAGCAGTTCATCTCGCTCGAAATCGGCGAGGACGCGCGGCAGTTCCTCATCGACAAGGGCTACAACCAGGATTTCGGCGCCCGCCCCCTGCGCCGGACCATCAGCCGCGAGCTCGAGGATCCGATCGCGGAGGAAATCCTGCGTGGCGCGTTCCCCGGCGGCACCAGGATCATGGTGCGCATGAAGGACGGCCGCGTCTACTTCGACGCGAAGGAGGATCCGGACCTTCTCTCGAAGCGCCCCGGGTCCGGGGAATCCCGGGAGGCGGAGGAGGGATCCATGGACGGCGTCCCCAAGGAATCCGCCACGGCGTAGCGGCGGCCTGTAAAAGCGGCCTCGGCTTCCGTCGAGGATATTGTTTTTCCCCTTTATGCGAGAGGTTTCGAGCCGTCATCATGTCCGACCCGCTGCCCCCGGCAACCGACTTCATCCGCGAATGCATCAACGAGGATCTGGCCGGGGGCCGCTTCCAATCGGTGCATACCCGGTTTCCGCCCGAACCCAACGGCTATCTGCACATCGGGCATTGCAAGGCGGTCCTGACCAACTTCGGCATCGCGCAGTCCTACGGCGGCAAGTTCAATCTCCGCTTCGACGACACCAACCCCACCAAGGAGGACGTCGAATTCGTCGACGGCATCATGGCCGATCTGAAGTGGCTGGGCGTCGACTGGGAAGACCGGCTTTTCCACGCCTCCGACTATTTCGAGCGGCTGTACGAGTTGGCGGTAATGCTGATCAGGGAGGGCAAAGCCTATGTGGACAGCCTGACCGCCGAGGAAATAAGCGAATACCGCGGCACCGCCGGCGCGAAGGGGAAAGGCCGGACGCCCCCCGGCAGGAACTCCCCCTACCGCGACCGGCCGGTGGCGGAAAACCTCGATCTGTTCGCGCGCATGCGCGACGGCGAATTCGAGGACGGCAAGCATGTCCTCCGCGCCAGGATCGACATGGCCCACCCCAACCTCAACATGCGCGATCCGGTGCTGTACCGCATCACCAAGCACCACCATTACCGCACCGGCGACAAGTGGCGCATCTATCCCATGTACGACTACGCGCATCCCCTTTCCGACTCCTTCGAGGGGATCACGCATTCGCTCTGTTCGCTGGAATTCGAAAACCACCGTCCGCTCTACGACTGGGTGCTCGACAACCTTCCCGTATTCCGCTCGCGGCAGATCGAATTCGCCCGGCTCAATCTGACCTACACCGTGCTTTCGAAGCGCCAACTCATGCAACTGGTGAATGGGAAGCTCGTCTCCGGCTGGGACGACCCCCGCATGCCCACCCTGGTCGGCATGCGCCGGCGCGGCTACACCGCCGGGGCGATCCGCGACTTCGCCCAGCGCATCGGCATCGCCAAGACCGATTCCCGCGTCGACATCCAGCTTCTCGAACACTGCCTGCGCGAGGACCTTAACGCCGGCGCCGCGCGCGCCATGGCGGTGCTGCGCCCGCTCAAGGTGGTCATCGAAAACTACCCGGAGGGGCGGGAGGAAACGCTCTCCGCGGTCAACAATCCCGAGGATCCGCGGGCGGGAACGCGCGAGGTGCCTTTCTGCCGGGAGCTGTACATCGAGCGCGGTGATTTCATGGAGGAGCCGCCGAAGAAGTTCTTCCGCCTCGCCCCCGGACGCGAAGTCCGTTTGCGCTACGCATACCTGATCACCTGCCGGGAAGCGGTGAAAAACGACGCGGGCGAGGTTGTCGAACTCCGCTGCCGGTACGACCCGGACAGCCGCGGCGGCGACGCGCCCGACGGGCGCAAGGTCAAGGCGACCCTGCATTGGGTTTCGGCCAGGCACAGCGTGACCGGCGAGGTCCGCCTGTACGACCATCTGTTCAAGACCGCCGATCCCCACGCCGTCGCCGACGGCGGATCGTGGCTCGACAACGTCAATCCGGGAAGCCTTGAGATCGTCGCCGGCGCGGCGCTCGAGCCGATGCTGGGCGACGCGCGGCGGGGAGCGATCTTCCAGTTCGAGCGTTTGGGCTATTTCATCGTCGATCCCGATTCAAAGGCGGGCAAGCCGGTCTTCAACCGGAGCGTCACACTGAAGGACTCCTACGCCAAGGCGAAGGCGTGACGGCGAAACCGGGTATGGGGGGCAGGACATGGCGGACGTTCCGATCATCGGGGACATGAAACCGCCGGGGGCGTACCACGGCTACCTGGAGCAGAGCGCATCCCCCCTCACCTGTTTTTTTTTCGCCCTGCCGCTGTTCATCGTCTACCACGGCGGCCTGTGGTGGATGAACAGCTTCACCAACCTGCGCTGGGCGAACGCCGCCGACATCGCCATCGCCGGAGTCCTCGACCGCCTCGGCATCGCCGGCCCGCTCCTGTCGTTTCTCTTTGTCGTCGTCACCTTCCTGGTGATCCACGCGCTTTCCGGAAAGCCCTGGGTCAAGCCGGGCGCCCCAACCCTGTTCCTCATGATCCTCGAAAGCTTCGTTTTCGCGCTGCCGGTTTTCATGCTGCTGCATTTCTTCAACTGGTCCCGGGAGAGGATCGCGCTTTCCGCCGCCGCCGGCGAGGACGGCATTTCCTGGCAGGCGAACCTCATCCTCAGCTGCGGCGCCGGCGTCTACGAGGAGTTCCTGTTCCGCCTGGTCCTGATGGGATTGTTGATCCTCTTCATGACCAGGATCCTCTGGTTCAAGGGCAAATGGGTGTACCTGTTCGCCGCGCTGATCCAGGCGCTCGTCTTTTCCTCCTCCCACCATCTTCCCGGCAGCCCGGAGGCGATAAACAGCTTCGCGTCCCTGCGCGGCTATTTGCCGGTAATCGTCTTCCGGACCGCCGCGGGGTTGTATTTCGCGTTCGTGTACATAGAGCGCGGCTTCGGCATCGCCGCCGGATCGCACGCGGCCTATGACCTGCTGGTGGTGGGGCTTGATTTGTTCCTCCCGGGAGCGGAGACGCTGTGAGGGGGGGATGCGTCCCGATGGCGTTCTTGTTTTGAATTCGCCGGCGCTTCGCGGTGAAAATGCCGTAGTCATGCGATTATTCATTGATTATTCATTGCTCAGCGATCGGGTGTTTCATGGCCGCGAGAAGAACAGCCGCTGACGAAACCGGGGGGATGAAGCCGTCCGGAGCCGCCGCAAGACGTTCGGCGCGGCGGCGCGCCGCCAGGACGCCGGAACTGGTGGCCGGCATCGACATCGGCTCCACCGCCATCCGCATGGCCGTCGCCGAAGTGCTTCCGGAATTCGGCGTCAGGACCGTCGAGGAACTGAACCAGCCCGTCGCCACCGGCGCCGACACCTACCGCCACGGCCGCATCCTTCCGGGAACGCTGCGCTCCATATGCCGGATCATCGAGAATTTCCTGGTCCTCCTCGACGACTATGGCGTAGAACGCCGTCGGGCGGTGTCGTCGTCGTCGGTGCGCGAGGCGCGCAACAACGAAATCGTCATCGACCGAATCCGTCATGAAACCGGGCTCGAACTGGAAATCCTCGACGCGTTCGAGGAGAGCCGCCTCGCCTATCGGGCGCTTCTTCCCTGGCTGGGCAGAAACCCCAGGGGCTATTCGCTCGCGCTCAACCTCGGCGGCGGCGCTACGGAAATCATGCTGCTGCGCGGCGAGGACCTGCAGGTCGGCGGCGCGAGGAGGCTGGGGACGTCGCGGCTGTTCCACGCCATCGGCCGGGGAAGCAGCCACGGCAAGGGGGAGTTGCTCCGGACCCTCACCGCCAACATCGTCAACAGCACCCGGGAGGTCTATCAGGAATTCCACGCGGCCCAGTTCCTGCTTATCAACCGCATACTCTACCGGGCGTTTCGCGGCGATCCGAACGCTCAGCGCCACGAGACGGATTTCGTGCTTCCCGCCGAATACCTTCATGAGCGGCTCAAAACCACCTATTCGCTGGGCAACCTCGAAATCGGAGAATTGTTCAATATGGGCCTCGCGGACGTGGAGATCCTCGTGCCGGCGATGCTTATCCTCGACTGTTTTCTGGACGCCGCCGACGTCAGGAAAATCACCTTCACCAACACCGATATGCTCACCGGCCTGCTCGCGGAGATGGCGCTCGTGGTGCGGGGGGAAAACCCGCTCACGGCATTCCATCGCCAAATCGTCCGGTCGGCGCGGGCGGTGGGCGAAAAATTCAATTACGACCGGGCGCACGCGCGGGCGGTGACCGAATATTCGCTGCGCATTTTCGAGGCGATGGCCGAAAGCCTCGATCTCGACGGCCACGACCGGCTGCTGCTGGAAGTCGCCGCCGTCCTGCACGACATCGGCATGTACATAGCCGAACGCGGGCATCATCAGCACAGTTCCTACCTGGTGAAATGGTCGGACATCGTCGGCCTCAACGAGGCGGACCGGATGCTGGTAGCGCAGATCGTGTTGTTCCACCGGAAGGAAATGCCCTCCACCCGCCATGCCGAATTCACCGCCCTCTCGCCGGAGGACCGCATGCGGGTGAGAAAACTGGCCGGGATGCTCCGGCTCGCCGACGTCATCGACCGCGGCCACCGCCAGAGCGTCAAGGATCTGCGGGTGGAGCGCACCGACGACCGGCTGTTCCTGAACCTGCTGACCGGCGGCGACTTGGGGATCATCGCCGACGCGCTGCCGATGAAGTCCGACCTTTTCGAGGACGTCGCCGGCCTCAAGGTCGTGCTGCGCCGGGAAGTGCCGATATAGGGCATAATCCCGGCGGCGAAAGAGATCGGCGACGGAAAAGGCGCGCTCCGGAAGCGTCACGCTTCCCAAGCCGCCGCTTGTTCCTCCAGCGCGCTTTCGTCGAGATTCGCCTTCCCCGCATCCTGTTCCTTCATTTCCCTCAACACGCCGATGCCCAGCGGCAACGAGAGGAGGAAGGTGGCGAAATTGGCGAACGGTTGCGCCAATTGTATGCCGAGGATCCCGAAGCCGGGCGTCAACAGGAAGAGAACCGGCATGAGAAAAAGCCCTTGGCGCGCCAGCGCCAGAACGCTTGCCCGAACCGCCCTGCCGATGGTTTGCAGCATCATGTTGTTGAGGATGACCCATCCCATCAGCGGGAAAGTGAAGCACTCGAAGCGCAGCGCGAGCGTCCCGATTTCGATCACCGCGGGATCGCCGTCCCTGAACAGGGCCACGATTTCCGCTGCGTAAACGTATCCGCAGGCCGCGATCACCAACAGCGCGACCGACGCCGACCGGACGCAGAAATAAAACGCCTCGCGCACCCGTGAATACAGCCCGGCCCCGAAATTGAACCCGCACACCGGCTGGAATCCCTGCCCAAAGCCGATCAGCGCCGATCCGGCGAACATGCCTATCCGCTGCACGATCGCGATCGCCGCGACCGCGGCGTCGCCGAAAGCCGCCGCCGCATGGTTGAGGACGATCGCCGCGATGCTCGCCAGCCCCTGGCGGCACAGGGAGGGAAAGCCTCCCGCCATTATTTCCTTGTATGCGCCCCGGCTCGGCGCGAAGTTCCCGAGCCTGATCCGGATGTTGCCCGGCCTGGTGCAACCGTAGAGCAGGAGGGAAAAGCCCGCCATTTGACTGATCATGGTCGCCAGTCCGGCCCCGCCGACGCCCATGTCGAAGACGAAAATGAACAGCGGATCGAGCATGAGGTTCAGCACCGCCCCGGAGGCCATGCCCAGCATGCCGTAGACCGCGCTGCCCTGGAAGCGGAGCAGGTTGTTCAGCGCGAAGGAGGCCGCCATCCACGGGGCGGCGATAAGGATGAAAAAGAGGTAGTCCATGGCGTGTGGGAGAATGGTCGGCGTGGAGCCTAGCGCTATCGCCAGCGGCCGCAGAAACGCCAGTCCGGGCAGGGCGAGCGCCGCGCCGACGATGAGCGTGGTGAGAAATCCGGTCGCGGCCATTTTGTCGGCGTTGTCGCGCCGCTTTGCCCCAAGTTCGCGCGAAATGTAATTTCCCGCTCCGTGCCCGAACAGGAAGCCTATCGCCTGGATGAGCGCCATCAGCGAAAAACTGACCCCGATCGCGGCCGTCGCCGACGTTCCCAGGCGCCCGACGAAATAGGTGTCCGCTATATTGTAAACCGCCGAAACAAGCATCATGGCGGTGGTCGGCGCCGCCATTTTCAGAACCAGCGACCTGACCGGTTCCGTGGTCATGCGAATGAATTTGTCTCTCATGTGGGCGAATCCGGCTGGTGCGCCAGCATATAAAACCCGGAACCGCTCGAGGCGGCTCCGGGAAGTGGTCGCGTGACGCGTTTACTGTGACGGCCAACCGTCACATGCCAGCTTATTGGGCGTAGACGATCGCTATGCTGGGCTGGTAGAAGTTGGTCGATTCGGACTTGGAGACCACATCGGTCAACTCGTCCGTGATCAGGTTGGCGGTGAAGCGCTTGTCGCCGACGCTGCCGGCCTTGACCGTGACATTCCAGGCGGCGGTCTCGCCGATGCCGAGGATCGGCAGGGGAGCGAATTCAAGGGTGCCGGCGTTCACCTGCTTGACGTCGGTGACGCCCGCGCCGCTCACGAATTCCATGCCGTCGTCAAGCTTGATGGTGTAGCGGAGGTTCCTGGATTCGCGGGAACCGGTGTTGGTGGCGGTGATGGTGTAGACAACCGTATCGCCGACGATGACCGGGTCGCAGCTGTCCTTCAGGCTGGTAAGCACGCCGGGGACACCGGACAGGATCAGGCAGTGGGTGGCGGACTTCGGATCGACGCAGCGCCCGGTGACCGAGAAGTCGGAGCGGATCGCGCCGGGGACGGTCGAGGACAGGGTGAGGCAAACAGTCTTGCTCTCGCCCGGCTGCAGGGTCCCGAGAGCCCACGCAACCTTGTTGCCGCGAGCCTTGCCGCCGTCGCTGATCGATTCGATCTTGATTTTGTTGCCGTCGATGGAGTCAACCAGAACCACATCCTTGGCTGGCGCATCGCCTTTGTTGGTGACGGTGATCTGATAGGGTTGCGGGGTGCAAATGTACCCATCGGCGGGGCCGGCGGCCTTGAGTTCAAGCTCGGCGGCGACAACCTTGATGGTGGCCGAAGCGGTCGCGTAGCAGTTACGATCGGCGGTCGCGTTCGCGGTATTGGTGAACTCGCCGGGGTGGGTGGCCTTCAGCTTGACCTCGAAGGTCTTGTAACCGCCGACGGGAATGGTTCCGACGTTGATGTTGACCTCGGTCTTGTCGTCAAGCGTGACCAAGCCTTCGGGGAGCTTGTCGGTGATGCAGACGTTGGTGGACGGGGCCGAGCCGACGTTCTGGACGGTCAGGCACATGGTGATGGGATCGCAGATGTCGACGATCTCGGGAAGCGTCTTGGTGAGCTGGATGTTGCTTTGAATTACGCGGGTCGCCAGCGGCAGCGGCAACTCGTAGCAGATCTTCGCGAGGGCGTTCGACACCAGGCAACCGAGCATGTTGGCACGACCGGTGACGGTGATGAGTTTCGCGGTCTTGGCGGGAATGACGCCGAGGTTCCAGGATACCCTGTTCCCGGTTTGCGCGTCCGGCTTGGGTTCGATGCTGTCGACCGAAAAACCATCCGGAAGGACGTCGTCAAGGGTAACGGCGATCATGTCCACCGATCCGCGGTTCGAAATCTGGATCTGGTAGCTGAATTGGTCGCCGAGAATGACTTCAGCCGGACCCTGCTTCTCGAGCAGAACCAGCGCGACACTTGGGTTGGTGCAGGGGCCGGGATAGCCGCACCACGAATAAATGCCGTTTTTCGTTTCCTTGTAGTTGGCGTTGGCCATGGCGGCGGCGGTATCCTGGGCAACGGCAAAAGCCGTCGTCAGGACGAACGCTGCGACCAGACCCAGTGCAAACGCTCGCTTCATGTTCTTCCTCCTCCAAATACTCCTGCGCTTATAAAAATGGAACGCGAATACTTCCTCTATTTCCTTCTTCCCCAAAATGGCCTGCCCCACATATAGTGAGCGGAGTATACGTTACTATGACGTTACCGGCGGAAAAAGTCAAGAGTAATCCCTTTTGATATTTTTCCAAAAATCCCCGATCAATCGCGCTCGAAAACACAAAAACCGCAACATATTATTGTTTCAAAGGTTATCCAGACACTGGTTCCCGGCGCTTGAAACCATTTTTCTCTAAAGATTTTTTCGGACATTTGTTTAAACGCGGATAACGTCGCCGCGGTCGCGCCTTTATCGGAATCCGGATCGTCAATAACCGGAGTTTTGCAAATTGGGCATTCAAACCGCCGAACGCCCAATTTGTAAAAATCACGATCCATGCGGCACAGGCG
>JAISXA010000014.1 GCA_031270685.1 Planctomycetota bacterium | reverse complement strand
TTGCCGTTGTACTTGGCGAAGGTTTTGGTCTTGAAGTCCATGTCCACGCAGATCGGGGGACGGTCCTTCCGGAAATCCATGAGGTATTGGGCCAGCAGGGCGGCGATGAACGACTTGCCGATGCCGCCCTTGGCCCCCAGGCACAGGTTGATTCTCGCCATAACGGTGTTCTCCTCTCCAAAAACTAAAAACTGTTCGGATCCCGTGGTTTATGACTCTTACCGAAAACCGGCATATCGACGCGGGTGGAACCGGGCGCAATCGGTTTGACGGCGGCCGGGTTTTGGTTGGGCTTGGGCCAGGACGGAAGCCCAGCGTCACTGGCCGATTGCACTGGCACGGCGGAAGTTATCGGCGCCGATGCGGTCAATGGCGACGGTATTGGTTTGGACGATGGAGATGGGTGTGATTGGCCGGCGAATTTATGGGCATAGCGGATAAACGACGCATAGGAAAAGGGGATGATGCCGGCGTCGCGCATCGCCCGCCAGATGTCCGCATAGGTCCAGCCGCCCTGATACAGCTCCTGGATGTCGTCCCGATAGGTGAGAAACAGGGCAAGACTCCGGGGGCGCTCGTCGTCCCGGCGGTTGGCGGCATAGGCCAGCATCACCTCGTCCAGCGATTTTTTCTTCATGCCAAGCCGATCCTCCGCAATTATTCCGCAACTCCCCTGACTACAACTGCAATTAAAGTCGCTCTAACTGCACCTAAACCGCCACTATCCGACTCCAATTGGAAGCATCCGCAATTGAATTGGATATATCTGCATATAATATTGAAATACGCTGATAATGTCAAGAGAATTGCAAATATTTATTGCATATTTAAACCATGCGGTTATAATAAATGCGGATAAGAGCGGTTGAGGTGAGGGCAGGATAGGCGAAACAGGCCCGTTGGCACGTGCAGTTTCGCATTCCTTATTCGCCTTCGGCTCAACGGAAATCCTGTCCCGCGGAGCGCCGACTTGTACACGCATCAGAAAAACAGCCCGTCCTCGAACGTCGAATGGCTGATGCCGCCCGCGCTCATCGCGGCGCTGGGGGAATTCGATCTCGATCCCTGCACGCCGGCGGTCATGCCCTGGCGGACGCCGAAATATCGCTACACCCTGGACGACGACGGATTGTCCTGTCCCTGGTTCGGAAGAATTTGGTTAAACCCGCCGTTCGGTCCCCACGCCGCCAAATGGCTGGACAAACTCCGCCGGCACGGGAACGGCGTCGCCCTGATCCCGGCCCGGACCGAGACGCGCATGTTCTTCTCCTCGGTGTGGGGACACGCGGACGGGCTGTGTTTCATCAAGGGAAGGGTGCGGTTTCATTACCCCGACGGGAGGCGATCGGCCAGTTGCATCAACGCCCCGGTCTGCCTCGTCGCCTACGGGAGCCGGAATCTCGCCGCCCTGCACGGCTGCGGCCTCGGGGTGGTGGTGTCGGCAGGGAAGCCGGTCCGGCGGCGGGAGGGGCGTCCATGACGGTTAAGGCCGTGGTCATCAAGGTCTATGCGACGCCGGAGGAGAAGGCGCGGATAGCAACGAACGCCGGGATATGCAGCCGGTCGGTGTCGGCCTATGTCCGCACCCTGGCGACCGGACACGAACCGAAGCCACGGGTGGAACTGTCCGGCATGGCGGAGGCGTTCAAATTGCACGCCGATCTCGGGCGACTGGGCGGCCTCATGAAAATGCTCCTCACCAACGACGAACGCCTGAACGACATGGGACGGGACATGGGAATGGCCACCATCGACGGCGTGTTGATGGACATCCGCGCGACCATGGCAACCCTCAAGGCGATGGTCGCGGATCGGGTCGGTGTCGGCGGGCGGGCGAAGGGTAGCCGGGAGGGCGATTCATGATCGCCAAACATATCGCCATGAACAGCGTCGACAAGTCGAGCGCCGTGCGCCTGGTGGAATACATCACCTCCACCCAGGACAAGACGCACCGCGTCGGTGAAGTATTTATCTCGAACTGTTTGGCCGAATCGCCAGAAATGGCGGCGCTCGAGATGCGGGCGGTGCAGGATGGGAACACGCGGGCGCGGGGCGACAAGACCTACCATCTCCTCGTCTCCTTCCGGCCGGGCGAGGAGCCGACCGCCGGGACGCTGAGGCGGGTGGAGGCGGATCTGAGCGCCAGCCTCGGCTTCGCCGAGCACCAGCGCATCGCCGTCGTCCACCGCGACACCGAAAGTTTGCACCTGCATATCGCCATCAACAAAATCCACCCCGAGCGTTTCACCATGCGCGATCCCTATCAGGATCACGTCGTCCTGGCCAAGACTTGTCTCGAACTGGAAAAGGCGCATTCGCTCCGCCCGGACAACCACGTCCCGACCGGAAAGACCAGGGGCGAGCGGAAGGCCGGGGACATGGAGGCCATGACCGGGCAGGAATCCCTGCTGTCGTGGATGAAGCGGGAATGCCTTTCCTCCCTGCGGGCTGCGGACTCGTGGAATACGCTGCACCGGGAGGCGGCGAAGGCCGGCCTGTCCCTGGCGCTCCGGGGCAACGGCATGGTATTCGTCACCTCCTCGGGCGAGGCGGTCAAGGCGAGCGATGTGGACCGAACTTTTTCCAAGAGTAATCTGGAAAAGCGATTCGGGTCGTTCCAGCCCGGCGGCATGCCTACCGGCCAAGAAGCGGAAAAGGTCTATCGCAAAGAACCCTTGAACGCGCCGAATAGTCTCAAGACCGAATTTGAGCAGGCCCGCGCTGGCGCAAACGAGGCACGAACAGTCAGTCTTACCGCCATCCGGGCGGAGCAGCGCCGGCGCATGGAACAAATTCGGGCCGGGAACAGGCTCGACCGCATGAATGCCCGCCGCAGCCGGGCCGGCAGAACCAGGAAACGGGAATTGTACGCCGCCTTGAAGGCGAAACACCGACGGGAAATATCCAGCCTTCGCGAGGAAATCGGCCGGAAGCGACAAGCCGCGAAGCGGGAGCATCCCCGCCACACTTGGCTGTCCTGGCTTCAGGAGCAGGCGGCGGCCGGACGGCGCGAGGCGCTTACGGCGCTACGCGCCCGCGCCTTCGGTTTGGCCCGGAAGGCCGGAGCGGCGCTTCACGGCGATGCTTCCACCGAACCCGCCTTGTTGCCGGAACAGCGGGTGGACGCCGTGACCAAGCGCGGCGCCGTCATCTACCGCGTCGGCGACGACGCGCTCCGCGACGACGGCGATTCCTTCCGCGTCAGCCGGGCGGCAAGCCGGGCAACGGATATCCTGGCGCTCAAATTGGCGAAAGAACGTTACGGCGACACTCTCCGCATTGCCGGCGACCGCGCCTTCCGCGAGCGGATGGTCAAGGCGGCGGTCGCCGGCAAGCTGGGTATCCGCTTCGCCGACCCGATTCTCGAAGCCAGGCGCGCCAAGTTGTCGCGTTCTTCCATTCAACCAGCATCTCGCCGCCAATATAAAGGAAGCGAACTCGCATGAACGACAAACCCGTCACCGTCGGCTATGCCGGCGAGGAAAAGCGGCATACCGGCTGGAAGATTCTCTTTGTCCTGCTGGCGATGCTGGCCGGCCTGGCCGCCGCCACCCAGGTGTTTGCCCACAAATTCGCCTACGACCCGGCCTTGGGCGGGAACATCAACCGCGTCTATTTCCCCGGCATGATCGTCTTCTGGGCGATGGAATGGGGCGAGGCGCATCCTGCCGCCGTCCAGACCGCCGCCGCCTACGGCATGGCGATGACGGCGGGACTCCTGATCGCCTTCATCGTCATCGCGCGCATCGCCAGCCAATCGGCGCGCGGCAATGCGAAGCTGCACGGCACCGCCCACTGGGCAAGTTCGAAGGAGGTCAAGGCGAGTGGATTGTTGGACAACCCCGAAGGCGTCTATGTCGGGGCATGGCTGGACGACGACGGCGTCATGCGCTATCTCCGCGACAACGGCCCGTCGCACGTCCTCTGTTTCGC
>JAISXA010000136.1 GCA_031270685.1 Planctomycetota bacterium | reverse complement strand
TTCAAAGTTTCAGGGCGTTCGTTTCAACCACGCTTTTCTTGCAACGTCGCGGGTTTGGGTCGAGTTGACGAAAAAACAACCCATTGAAACGAAAGCGGTTGAATCTTTAAAGGAAATCGAGCGGCGTTTACTGTTCAATCTGGTCGGGGCGGGCGGATTTGAACCGCCGACTTCCTGCTCCCAAAGCAGGCGCGCTGCCAGACTGCGCTACGCCCCGGTCCTGCGCCATATGAAATACCCCCGACGCGTCCGCCGGTCGGGGCGAACCGTAGATTATAGGGATAAGCCGCCGCGTTGCAAGCGGCGCCGCGAATCTTCAAGACGGGCGGTGTTTTTAACTGGAGCTTTGCAAATTGGGCATTCAAACCGCTGAATGCCCAATTTGTAAAAATCGCGATCCTTGCGGCACAAGCGTTTTTGATTTTCGCAAAGCGGCGATTGGCGGTTTAATCGCCATTTGGCGAAACTTCAGTTTTTAACGGAGTTGCGAATGACCAAGGGCCAGGCTTTCGAGTTTCTCGACCCGACGTGGTTCGACGAACTCGGGTCGACCAGCACCCACCTGCGCCAGATGTTGAAAACCGACCCGCTTCCTTCGGGGACGGTCGTCGCCGCCAGGACGCAAACCAGCGGTCGCGGACGCATGGGCAACGCGTGGCACTCGCCGCCGCGCGGCGACCTGACCTTTTCCTTCCTGTGGACCGGAAAGAAGCCGCGAGCCGAACTCGCCGGCCTGTCGATGGCGGTTGCCCTGGGAGTCGGGGATTGGCTGGACGGGCTGGGCGTCAAAACCTTTTGCAAGTGGCCGAATGACGTTATGACCGGAAAGGGAAAAATCTGCGGCATCATCGCCGAAGCGTCGTTCACCGGCGACAGCGTGTCGGTGGTGATGGGGGTGGGCGTCAACGTTGTCGCCTCCTCCAACCGCTCGGCGAAGATCCGGCAGCCCATCGCATCGATCGAGGAAGAAACAGGCGCCTCGGCCGGGGATCCGGGACGCCTGCTGCCCGCGCTTCTCCGGTCCATTGCCCCGCGCATGGCGGATTGGGAACGCGATGGATTTTCGGCGCTGCGCAAGGATTTGTCCGAACGCCTTTGGGGCGTCGGAAAACGGGTGGAGGTCCGGGAAGGCAACCGAACGCGGCGAGGAAGAATCGTCGGCCTCTCCGCGTCGGGGGGCTTGGTGCTGGAGGAGAACGGCGGGGAATTCGGAATCGTTTCCGGGGTCGTCGGCCTCGAACCTGAAGCGGGCGACGCACGGTAGATCAATTCCTTATGCCGGCGCGTTGCGCAAACCCGGTAATCCGTTTTCCCCGCTCCGATCAAGCGCGGCGCGATCGGGATCTACCTACCGAAATTCAAGGCGGCGCCGGCGCGAAGACAACAAAGATCGTAAATATTCATAAATCGCCAAAAACACTGGAATGGGATAATGGTTGTCCATATCATCTAATGGCCAAGGCCGCATTGGGTCTGGCCGTTGACGGCTTGGTTCCGTGAAGGATTGAGATAGCCTGTGAGCGAAAAGGGATTTTTCTTCGGCGCCACCCCCATGCCGGCGAACGGTTCGGCATCCGATTCCGATGACGGGATTGCGGAAGTCAGCGGCGAGCCGATCTCCAGAAACGAGGCGAAAACGCTGGGAGTTTTCGATCTCAACCAGCAGTCCTCCCTTATGGAGCGCGGGAGCAGAACCACGCGGGTCAGGAGAAAGTCCGCCAGCGGCAGGCACGCGGCCTTCGCCGCCCCGGAAGGAGTGTCCCCGGAAACTGTTCGCAAGGTCGAGGAGGCCCGCGATCTTCTGAGCGAAGGGGAGATCGAGAAGGCGCTGACCCTCGCCCAGGAGGCGGTTTGGGAACAGCCGTCGTTCGTCGCCGCGAAGGTGGTCATCGCCCGCGCATTTATCGCCAACAATGAAAACAGCAAGGCCTTGGCCCTGCTCCAGGCCATTCCCGACCAGGAAATGATCGCGGAGGCCGTTTATTACCAGGGTATCGCGCTGAACAATATCGGGCGGGGTCCGGAAGCGCTTGAAGCGTTCAAGAAATCGCTGGCGCGCGCAAGTTCCGACGCCGATCTGCGCAAGCACGCCACCGACATGATCTCCAGGATGCGGGGAGAGTACATCGCCTGTCCCATATGCGGACGCAAAGTGCTGCCCGACGCCATCGTCGACATCGGGGAGGAGTCCGTTTGCTCCGACTGCGCCAGGAAACTGGAGGAGGAGGAACCGGACGACGACGAATTCGACGCGACGGGATTGCGCCGAAGAAGAAAATTGCGGCCGCCGAAGTCGAAAACCGACATCCTGCTCCGGATCGTCATCGGGATTCTGGCGCTTTTCATCATTCTGTTTGCCCTCTACTATGCGGCGCCGGATTATTACATGAAATTCAGGTCGCTCCTGCCGGAAAGCTGGTCGTTCCCTCCGCGGACGGGATTTTTAGCTCTGCCGCCGCCTTCATCCGGGACGGGGGCGGGACTGATGGACAACACCCCGAAAGTTCTCCCATCCTTCGTCATCACATCCGAAGCGATGAAAAATCCAATGGTTGGCGTACCTTTCACCCACCAGGTCCAGTCCATCGGCATGAACAGCCCGAGTTATCAGTTCGAGATTTCGCCCGGGCCGGCCGAAGCGCCGGAATTCGATCCCATGACCGGCGTCTTCACCTGGACGCCGGGCTCCGACGACGAAGGAAAGAAGTTCCAAATCGTCTTCCGCGGGATCCACGGAACCAGCCTTTCCATGGACCAGGAAAATACGGTCGCCGTGCTTTCCAGACCCGCCGTCAAGACGACCAATGCATCGTCCGCGGCGGAAATCGGCGACTTGTGCCGTCTTCTCGCGGCGGACGTCGACGGAGACGGGAAAACCGAACTCACGGCCATATCGGGGGACTACTGGACGGGACGGATCAAGGTGTTCGCCCTCGAAACCGATGGGACGCTCCGTGAACGCTGGCAATCCGAATTTTCGGGCCGTCCCGTTGGCGCGGGCATCGTTTCGGCGCGCGGGGAGACCTGGCTCGCCATCGCCGACTACTGGAATTCGCGAATCCGCTTTTTTGCGATACGAAACAACGCCCTCAGCGAAGTCGCCCTCTCGATCATCCTTCCCGGCAGGCCGATCATGGCGGACGTGGAT
Source organism: Planctomycetota bacterium (assembly GCA_031270685.1). Classification (GTDB taxonomy): domain Bacteria; phylum Planctomycetota; class SZUA-567; order SZUA-567; family SZUA-567; genus JAIRTL01. Next base: position 5,697 of record JAISXA010000136.1, on the reverse strand, counting down.
CCGGAAACGTCGATCATAGCGGCTTTATGCCTGTCGGATTCAGGTTTTCAGGCGGTCGCGTATCGGCAGGTCGATCAGTTGGCGTCCGAGCACCTAGGCACGTGGCCCATCCCCGACAACAGCTTGTGGCGCAATTTGCACATATTGAAAGCGAATACGGGTTCGCAATCCGGCTCCACCCCGGGCCAGGCGGTCAAGGCGCCGCCGCAGAGTGCGCGTCTGGCGCTGGTGCGCGGGGGAGCACGCCCGTTGTATTATCTCGATTCCTCGGACGGCGGAACGTGGCGCGAATCGGGAACCACCGTGGCCACGGTCCTGGATTCGATCCGGACCGAAAACGACGACGGCGTACTTCTGCTGACCTCGGGCCTGAACCGAAAAGCGGCGGCGGTGCGCATAGATCCCGCGACGTCGCAGGAGCGACGGTACGAGTTGGACGGTTTGCCCGAACCCGTATCGAGCGGCATGGTTCTGTTCGACGCGAACGCCGACGGAAAACGCGATTTGGCGGTCATAACCAGCGAAGCGATCGCGGTTTATTTTGAACAAGACGACGGTCCGGGAAAAAAGCCGGTCCTGGCGCCCATGACGGGCCGCGCCAGGCTTTTCGGGTCCAGCGCCGCTTTCCGCCAAGAAGCGTCGGAACCTGCGGAAATGATGTTTTTCTTGACCGCGGACGGCGCCATTCAATCGCTGTCTCTGGGTGAATGACTGGAGGAGCCGGGCATCATGTTGCTACGCGGGAAAATACTGGCGGCGACAGTCTTGTTGTCAATCGCATCGGGCAGCTACGGGGGCTTCTCGGCGGAACCGGCCTCCAACTCCGCCGGATCCGGAGACCCCTCTGAGCGCTTCAATTTCCTGGCGTACGCGACTCCGGGGCTGTGGGACGGCGAGAAAATCAACCAGTTAACCCGCGCCATGCCCGGATTGCCGGCCGAAGCCGCCTGTTCGATCCTCTGGCTCTGCGCATCCATTTCGCCGCGAGTCGACGATCTCTCCATTTACGCCGCCGCCCTTCAGTCGCAATCCCCGGTGGTCAAAAGGCACGCGGCGGCGATTATGCTCGCCAAAGGCGGCTCGGATCACAAACGCCTGCTCATGGGAATCGTGTCCGGCTCCGACATCGATCTTGCCGGCTACGTCCTCGACGGCCTGGCGCAGCGCCATGTCACCGCCGCCGCGCCGGAGTTGATACAGGTTCTGTTCCACCCCCACGCATCCGATGCGGTCACCGAGTCGGCCGCGCAGCACCTCCGCCGCATGACCGGCGCCAACCTCCCCGCCGATCCCCTCGCTTGGCGCCAATGGTGGGAAGACAATCGGCATCTCTTCGAATAGGCGACTTTCTTCGTCAACTTCTATTGAAAAAGCGCCGTTCCCGGCATATAATGATTCGGATCCGACAATCCTCGCCGATCGAAGAGGATATTGTTGTTCGTCCATACGGTGGAGGACGCGCCGTCGCCGCGCGTATTCGACATGACGTTTCCCGTTTCGCGCACCTTGTATTTGCGCCCCGGCAATCTCTGCGTGCCCGGCGAGCCCGCCCGACTGTGCGCGGTCGTGGCCAGCGGCGTGGCGGTGACCATTTTCGACCGCGAAAGGCGAATGGGCGGCATGGGCCATTATTCCCATCCGAAGCGCCGCAACGGGGCGTCCACGCCGGTTTTCGCCGCTCCGGCGCTGGTCGAACTGGTCAGGATGTTCAAAAATCTCGGCTCGCGGCCCGCCGAACTTGAGACGTATCTGTATGGCGGTTCCGACAACCCGTTCGTGCCCGACTTCGATCCGAGGCGAAGCGCGCTTAACGTCAGATTCGGCCTGGAAATATTGGAAAGACTGGGAGTGCGCGTTTCCGGCTCCGACGTCGGGGGCAGGTTTGCCCGCAAAGTCGTTTTCTGCACGGCGACCGGCCAGAGCATAACCGCCAAGGTGCTCGAGGTCCGGTCGAACGACTGGTATCCAGACCTTCCCGCCGGAGTGCCGCCATGAAATTCCCCCGCTCGCGGCGCCGTGGCCGGCCGGACCATCCGGAAGAGATCAACCCGCTGTTTCTTTCACCCGGCACCGCCGACTCGGGCGGGATACTGGAATCCCTGGGTATTGAACTCATTCCCGAGCGGGAATTTCGTGAACTGGCGGCGATCATATCACGGCATTTCGGCATCAAAGTGGGGAAAAACAAGCTCACCCTGGTCACCGGGCGCATCCACCCGATTATGGAACGCCACGGATTCGACTCCTACGGCGATTATGTCCAGGCCCTGAAGGAGGACCAAAACGGGAACCTGCTTTCAGAGCTTGCCAATCATATTTCGACCAATCATACCGGGTTTTACCGCGAGGATGCGCATTTTGCGGTGCTCATGAAGAAGGTGCTCCCGGACATCGTAGCCCGGAAAAACAGGATGCACGACCGCGACCTCAGGGTGTGGTGCGCGGCGTGCTCCACCGGGGAGGAAGCCTATACCATACAGTTTTGCCTGCTCAAGCATTTCGGCATCGACTACAAGGGCTGGCGGGCCGGCGTGCTCGCCACCGACCTCTCCACGGCCGCCCTGGACAAGGCGAAGGCTGGACGCTATGCGGCGCAACGGGTCGGCGACGTTCCTCCGGATATCCTCGCCCGCTATTTCCACCGGGTGGACGAAGACACCTACGAGGTCGCCGCGGCAGTGCGTTCGGAGGTAACATTCAGAAGGCTCAACCTCACGCGCAGGGATTTCCCGCTGAAAAAACAGTTTGACATTATTTTTTGCAGAAATGTAATGATATATTTCGATCCCCCCACGCGCCGCGCGCTGGTGGAAAAGTTCCGGAACTGGCTGGAGGACGGCGGTTACCTGTTTATCGGGCATTCGGAATCCATTTCCTGGACCGCGGATTCGCTTCGCTATATCGCGCCGTCGGTGTACGCCAAGACGAAAGGTTGAGCATGTCCAATCGCATCAAGGTTCTGATCGTCGACGATTCCGCGCTGGTCCGCGACATCCTTTCGGTCGGGCTTTCCCGCGATCCGGAAATCGAGGTCGTGGGTACGGCGGCGGATCCGTTCGAGGCGGGGGAAAAAATCCCTTTGCTCAAACCCGACGTCATGACGCTGGACGTCGAGATGCCCCGAATGAACGGGTTGGAGTTCCTCCGGCGGCTCATGCCCCAGTACCCGCTGCCGGTGGTCATGGTCAGCGCGCTCACCGAAAAGGGGAAACAACTGACCATGGATGCTCTTTCCCTGGGCGCGGTCGACTTCGTCGCCAAGCCGAAGGCGGATTTGGCGCGCGGCATGGAAGTGCTGCTTTCGGAATTGACCATGAAGATCAAGATCGCGGCGAATGCCAAACTCCTGCGCTTTAAAAGCCGTCCCGACGCGGACACCACCGTTGTGGAAAAGAGCGCCAAAAAGGGGAACGAATCGGTGGCGAGCCACTCCGAACCATCGTCCAAGGTGGTGATCATCGGCGCCTCCACGGGGGGAACCGAGGCGGTGCGGGAGGTGGTGACGCGGTTCCCCGCGCGCAGTCCGGGCATTGTCGTCGTACAACACATGCCGGGGGGATTCACCAGGCTGTTCGCCAACCGCCTGGATTCCGAGACCGCCATGAAGGCGAAGGAGGCGGAGGATGGCGACCAGATCCTGATCGGACGGATCCTGGTGGCTCCGGGCGGCAAGCAACTGCGCATCCGCAAGGATCCGTCCGGCAAGGGATATTCAGTCAGCGTTTCCGACGAAGCGCCCATCAACGGCCATGCCCCGTCGGTCGACGTCGCAATGACGTCGGCGGCGTCGGTGGTGGGGCCGGACGCGGTCGGCGTGATATTGACCGGCATGGGGGCGGACGGCGCGGACGGCCTTAAGACGATGCGCGAAGCCGGCGCGCGCGGCCTGACCCAGGATGAAAGCACCTCGGTCGTGTTCGGCATGCCGGCGGAAGCGTTCAAGCGCGGCGGCGCGGAACGGCTTGTCCCGATCGGCGACATGGCCAAGGCGATAATGGACTGTCTAGCCAGAAAATAGTCGTCACCGAAAAGCGGAAAAAATCTTCGTCAACAATCAATTCGAACAACCACGCTGTGTTCGTGTGTCGACTTTTAAAGGAAATCAATAGGCGGACTTTTGGAGAGAATCAAACAAACCGCCGTTTGATTCTCTTCAAAAGTCCACTTCAACAGTCCACCGTGTAATGCCTTACTCAAATCGTGGTTTTATTTATCGCGCCTTACTCTTTATGGGTAATCGCAGTGTGTTTTCAAATGCCAGGGTGTGTCGTCTAGTGGGTTTTTGAAGGAAATCAAACAAACTGCCGTTTGGTTTTCTCCAAAGTTTCCTGGGCTTCCATTTTCCGGCGAGAATTATTACCCGGTCGGCGGTATCACCCGACCTGATGAAAAATCAACCCATTGATCCGTAAACAGTAACGTCTTTAGAGGAAATCGGGCGGCGGTTGGCCCGATTTCCTCCAAAAGTCCACTCTACCCGTCTTCGGGAAACGTCCCGTCCACCTGACCGCCGGTTGGCGCAACCGGATGGCAAGGAATTTGCAACTTGTTCAGATACGATTGCATTTCCCAAACTTGATTTCAGGACTGGAGGAACCATGCCCAACGACTACTCTCCTCGATCGAAGCGCACCATGTACTTCATCGGCGTCACAACCGGCAAGTCCTCCATTATGAAGGTGTTCCCGAAATGGGCGGAATATTTGAAGCTTAATGCGGTGATTGAGGGATTCGATTTCCTGCACCACGACCAAGCCGTCAGGTACCGGGAGGCGGTTGAATTCATCAAGGACGACCCCATGTCTCTCGGCGCCCTGGTCACCACGCATAAGATCGATCTGCTCACCGCTTGCCGGACCATATTCGACGCACTCGACCCCTACGCCGACATTCTGGGCGAAGTCAGCTCCATTTCGAAACGCGACGGCAAACTGATAGGCCATGCCAAGGATCCCGTCACTAGCGGCCTCTCGCTGGAACGGATCGTTCCCGACGGCTACTGGAAGAAAACGGGCGCGGAAATGCTGCTCCTGGGCGCGGGAGGCTCGTGCCTTGCCCTTACCATGTACCTCAAGGAAAAGAAGGATAGGGGCGACGATGTGCCGTCGAAAATCATCGTCGACAACCGCAGCCGGCCCCGGCTCGATGAAATGCGCCGCATACACCGGGAAATGGGGTTCAACATCCCGATTGAGTACAATCTCTGTCCAACGCCGGACCTGAACGACAAGGTTATGGCCGGCCTGAAACCCGGATCCATGGTTGTGAACGGGACCGGGCTGGGGAAAGACGGCCCCGGCTCCCCCTTGACCGATGCGGGCGTTTTCCCCGAAAATGGCCGGATATGGGAATTCAACTACCGGGGCGACCTTGTCTTCCTCGACCAGGCCCGCGCACAGGAGAAGGCGAGGAACCTGCGCCTCGTCGACGGCTGGGATTATTTCGTTTATGGGTGGACCCGCGTGGTTGCCGAAGTGTTCGCCGTGGACATTCCGGTGACCGGCTCCGGTTTCGACAAGATATCCGAACTCGCGGCCTCGGCGCGGTAAAGGCGGCGCTCCGCTAACCGCTTGGGGAGGGGACCGTCATGGCGACTGTCGGAGCAGGCTTGATCGAGGCGAAGGTCCAGCGTCGTCAAGCGCCCCTATTCGAGCAGTTGTCCAACCCGTCCCGGCGCGGCACCGTCAACATGTTCTG
>JAISXA010000181.1 GCA_031270685.1 Planctomycetota bacterium | reverse complement strand
CGACCTGCGCGAGGAGACGCTCGCCCGCTACGATCTCTACACCGCCGACGAGTTGTTCCTCACCGGCACCGCCGCCGAACTGATCCCGGTCGTCGGCTGCGACGGGCGCGAGATCGGCGACGGCAAGCCAGGTCCCGTCACCTTCGATCTGCTCGCCAGGTTCCGCGAGTTCGTCAAGAACTACCGGGACGAGGGGTTCTAAACCCTACAACGCCATATTTGTGGCCAACCACGCCGCAAATATAGCATGTGTAACAGGTTGTGGACTTTCGCGGGAAACCAGGCGGAGCGCCGTTTCATTTCCCGCAACCGCCGCCTCAGGCCAGTCTCCCCCATATCCGTTCCGCGCACGCGGAGACCGCTTCCCGTGTCGCCTCCGCGGAGAGGGCGGACGTGGCGACCACCTCCTTTTCACGGAAATACGCCCGCCACGGCGTGTCCATGATGCGGCGCGGCAGGTCGGACTTGTTCAAAAGCACGACCACCGGCGCCGGCGCCGGCAACGCGGCGGCGGCGGCGTCATGTTCCCGGTTCCATCCGGCGGCGGCATCGGCCACGAAGAAGACCAGGTCGGCCCGGTCCAGGCGCGTCTTCGCTTTTGCGATCGCCCGCGCCGAAAGTTCGTCGCCCCGATCGTCGAATCCGGGAAGATCGTGGAGGACGACCGGGCGTCCCGCCAGTTCCGACAACTCTTCCACCACATCCCTGGTCGCCCCGGCCTCCGCGTGGACGAAAGCCCGGTTGAATCCGGCGAGGCAATTCATGAGGCTGCTTTTCCCCGCGTTGGGGGGACCGGCGAAAACCGCGTTCCGGATGCGTAGCCAATCCGCTTGTATGTCCGGAAGGCGCCCCTCGGCCTGGCCGCGCGCGCATTCCCCGAGGATGGCGATTACTTGATCCCGGGTATGCGCTTTTGAAAGGGCATGGAAAACGAGGGCGTCGGGGTCCTCCCGCATATCGGGGCGGGTGAACGGAGGATCGGCGTCCTCGATCCGTTTCGCGCCAATCGATCCAAGGCATTCGGCGGTTTTCGCGATGATTCGCCTCCCGCCATGGCACATGATGATGCGCATGCGATCCCGCGGTTTGGCGACCAGGACTTCGTCCACCGCATCGCCATCGCGGACGACGAGCTTTGACAGGCGCAACTCGTTCAATTTCATTGGGTTGCTTGGCCGTGGACGAAGGCGCGTTTCCAGACCGGCCGTAATTTCCGCCTCGTCGCCGAACAGATGGAAGACCGCGACCGCGCCGGTTTGCGGCGGGGTGACCAAGCGAAAATGCAACGTGTCGGACCTGGCCATGCCTGAACGCCCCCCGGAACGTCGGATAAAAGTTGATTTATTCTTTTTTTACGGATTGACCGGCAGGGGTCAACGATTTTAATCTTTGGGTCGGCAACCGGTTAGCGCGGAGGATGAAATTTCCGGATCGGAGCCGGTTTCTTTTTTGCTTGACTCACAATATCCAGTGGGCAATAATACATCAGCCACTAGTGGTTGTTGATGGGGGGGAGAATAGAACATAATGCGCGTGTATCCGGACGACGCGGCGGGAAGCGTCGCGGCGTCCGGCACGTGGTGACGGGATCATACGCTTATTGTTGATTGCGAGGCGCCATGCGTTGTCCTTTCTGCAAGATGGATTCCGACCGGGTTATCGACACCCGTCCCGCGGAGGACGGATCGGTCACCCGTCGCCGGCGCGAGTGTCTTGCATGCGGTCGGCGGTTCACCACCCACGAGCGGCTTGAGGAGATGCCGGTGCGGGTGGTGAAAAAGGGTGGGCGTCGCGAGCCGTTCGAGCGCGCCAAGATCCTCGCCGGAGTCATGCGGGCGGTGGAAAAACGCCCCATCTCCCTGGAGGAGGCGGAAGCGCTGGTCTCCGCCGTCGAGCGGCAGGTGCTCGACCAGACGGAGAAGGAAGTCGCCACCAGCCGTATCGGCGAGATGGTGATGACGCGGCTCGCCGCCATTGACGAGGTCGCGTATATCCGCTTCGCCTCGGTGTACCGGGAATACCAGGCGCTCGAGGAGTTCGTGAAGGAGATTCGGGCCATGCGCCCGGAGGCGAACGGCCGCCCGGAGTGACGCGGAGGGGAGGGCGGCGGTTTCGCGCGGTTTCGCGTACATTGCGTAATTTAAGGCACTTGCTTGGCGGAGAAGACGGAATGAGCGGTATCGACCGGGTTGTGAAACGCGACGGAAGCGTGGCGCCTTTCGACAGGGAAAAGATCACCGGGGCGATCTACGCCGCCGCCAGGGCGGTGGGCGGCAGCGACCGTAAGCTCGCGGACGAACTTTCGGCGTTCGTGACCTCCCTCCTCGAAAAGCGCTACGACCGGGAAAATCCGCCCGGCATCGAGGATATCCAGGACCTGGTGGAAAAGGCGCTGATCGAGACCGGCCACGCCCGGACCGCCAAGGCGTATATCCTGTACCGCCAGCGCCGGGCCGAGTGCCGCGACCGGATGCGCGTCCGCAAGGACACCGCCGGCGGGGCGGACTCCACCGACATCCATCTTCTGGTCGATCCGGTCAGCCGCGCCGAGTATTTCCCCTGGAATCGCGCGCGCATTTCGCAGGCTTTGGTGAAGGAGGCGGGGCTTGACACCGAGGAGGCGCAATCGGTCGCCAAGGCGGTGGAAAAGCGGATTCTCGCCAGCGGCATTTCCCGCATCTCGACCCGCCTCGTCCGCGAGATCGCCGACAACGAACTGTTCGAGCGCGGCAACCAGAAGACGCTCGAGCGCCAGGCGGCGATCGGCTTGCCCAAATACGACATCGAGCAGCTGATCCTCTCGAAGTCGAAGGAAAATTCCAACATCGCGGCCAACAATCCCGAGGCCATCAACCTCGCCATCGCCGAGACGGTGCTCAAGCAGTACGCGCTGCAGGAAGTGTTCTCCCCGGACGTCGCCGACGCCCACCGCGAGGGCATGGTGCACCTGCACGACCTGGGCTATCCCACCCGCGTCTACTGCTCGTCGCATTCGATCGAGTACCTCAAGAAATACGGCCTCCACCTCGAGAACCTGGACACCAGCTCGGCCCCGGCCAGGCACGCCCGCACCCTCACCGGCCACCTCAACACCTTCCTCGCCTCGATGCAGGCCTATTACGCCGGGGCGCTGGGGGTGGCGTACATCAACATCATGTACGCGCCGCTGGTCGAGGGCATGTCGGACCTGGAGATGCGGCAGGAAGCGCAGCACCTCATCTTCTCCTCCAGCCAGAACGCGTTCTCGCGCGGCGGCCAGACCCTGTTCCTGGATTTCAACATCCACACCGGCATTCCGGAATACCTCAAGACCGTTCCGGCCATCGGCCCGGGCGGCAAATACCTCGACCGCTGCTACGGCTCCTTCACCGAGACCGCCACCCGCTTCACCCGGGCGATGCTCGACGTCTGGGCCGCCGGCGACCAGTACGGCCACATCTTCGCCTTTCCCAAGTGCGACTTTCACATCAATCACGAGACCTTCGCCGATGCGCGGCAGTACGCGATCTACCGCTACGCCTGCGAAATCGCCGCGAAGAACGGGACGCCGTACTTCATCTTCGACCGCGACGAGGTGACCCTTTCCGCCTGCTGCCGGCTGCGCACGGTGATCGAGGACGCCTACATGATCCGCCACCCGGAGTCGATGCGCTTCTGCGGCTTCCAGAACGTCACCATCAACCTGCCCCAGTGCGCCTACCGCGCCGGCCGGGGCAATTTCGCCAGGCTGTGCTCCGAGATCGAGCGCTCGCTCGAGATCTGCGTCAAGGCGCACCTCCAGAAGAAGAAATTCGCCGGGATCCTCATGTCCGGACCGACGATGCCGCTGTGGCAGATCGGCAAGATCGCCGCCGACGGCAGGCCCTACGTCGACCTCGACCAGGCCACCTACATCGTCGGCGTCATCGGCCTGAACGAGTGCCTGGCCTATTTCGCCGGCAAGGATCTGCACCACGACGCCGAGGCGATGCGGCTGGGGATGAAGATCGTTTCGCACCTCTATTTCTGCATCAAGGAAGTGGGCCGGAAGCTCGGGCTGAAGCTCACGATCGAGGAATCGCCCGCCGAGAGCGCGGCCCGGCGCCTCGCCAAGATCGACCTCAAGAATTACCCCGCGGCCGCGGCTTTCATGCGCGGCGACCTCGCCAACGACGAGATCTATTATACCAATTCGGTCCACCTCCGGCCCGACGCGGCGGAGGGCATTGTCGACCGCATCGAGAAGCAGGCCAAATTCCACAGCCTCATCGAATCCGGCGCGATCATTCACGCCTTTATCGGCGAATCCCGCCCGTCGGCCGGGGCCATCGCCAGCCTGGTCAGGAAAACCTTCGAAAAGACCAGGGCGGCGCAACTCACCATCAGCCCCGAGTTCACCATTTGCGGCTCCTGCCGCAAGGTCGGCGCCGGCATCAGGTCGGCCTGTCCGCATTGCGGCGCGGCGAACCTGCCGGGCGCGGTCAGGCTGGACGGGGAAGCGATGACCGGGGCCGGCGGCTGGAACCGCGAGGAGCTGGCGAAGCTGGCGGGCGAACCGCCCGTCCCGGCGGCTCCCGCCGCGCGGCGGGAGCCGGTCCACGCATGAATGCGGAGGGGATTGATTTCGACCTGCGGGGGCTGATCGAGAATTCGCTCCTGGAATGGGACGATCACGTGGCGGCGGTGGCGGTGGCCGGCGGTTGCGACCTGCGCTGTCCGTATTGCCACAGCTGGCGCTATGTGACCGGTCTCGCCGACCTGGGGCGGCTTGACCCGGACGACTTGTTGCGTCTGCTCGCCCGCCAGCGCGGCTGGATCGACGGGGTGGTGTTCACCGGCGGCGAGCCGACGCTGCAGCCGGGCTTGCGGGATCTGATCGCGAAAACCCGCGACTACGGGGTGAGGACGAAGCTGCACACCAACGGCACGCGGCCCGCGGTCGTCGGGGCGTTGCTCGACGAAAAGCTTTTGGATTGCCTGGCGCTCGACTACAAGGCCCCGCTGGACGGGCGTCTTTTCGCGGCCAGCGGCGGGAAGGCGGTTCCGGCGGCGGTGATCCGTGAAACATTCGCGCTGGCGCGCGAATCCGGCATCGACCGCGAATACCATACGACGCTTGCGCCGCGCTTCGTCGACCGGGCGACGCTTGGGGAGATGGCGGAGGCGCTGGAGAAGGGGGGAACCTGGTTCCTCCAGCAGTTTGAAAACGGCGATGTGCTCGACCCCGCGCTTAAAGGGACGAAACGCTACGACAACGACGAACTTGACGCGTTGTTCGCGGTGGCCGCGGCGGGGCGCGGCCGGGTGGTCCTGAAACGCGGCAAGTCGGGTTGAAAACGCCGCGCAATACGGTCGCCGCCGCTTGGCCGCGTGGAGTTTCCGCGTCCGCGGGGCGACCGGCATTCCGCCGGCGGGGGGAACGAGGCAAATGTCCGACAATCTGTTTCGCGAAGTGTTGATGGAAGCGCATCGGGAGAAGCGCCTGGTGTGCGTATTCCGCGATCCATCCGATCTGCGGCGCTTCGCCGTGGGCTATGTGGCGGGAGTGTCGGAAAGCGACTATTCGCTGCAGCAGGTGGATCCCGACGGCAATCTCGACGGCCTGGACATCGGCGCCATCGACGACGTCATCGAGATCCGGAGCGAGTCGCGCTACGCCAGGCAGATTTGCCTGTTGATGGAGAACCGGGACGAGCCGAAGGGCCGGGCGACGCCCGGCTGGACCGGCAAGCCGAATCCGGAGAGCTGCCTCGACGAGGTGATGCGCCAGGCGCTGAAGGAGAAGCTGGTCGTCAATCTGCTCATCGCCACCGGCGACGACGAGTTGCGCTTCTACGGCATCGTCCGCGAATTGACCGGGACGCACACGAAGATCGACGTGCTCACCGACGACGGCGAGCCGGACGGCACCAGCGTCATCCGCCTCGACGACATCGCCGGCCTCCAGGTCAACACCCGCGACGAACTGAAGGTGGCGCTGTTCAACCGGCACCGCATGCACCTCTATCTGTAGGGCGGGCGCGTATGGCGGGAGACGGCGAACTCCACAAGGCGGCGTACTGCGAGCGGCGCGAAGGGCGCGCCGTCCGCTGCGCGCTCTGCCCGCATCACTGCCGCATCGCCGAGGGCGGTAGCGGAGCGTGCGGCGTGCGGAAAAATGCGGGCGGCGAGCTGTACGCGCTCAGCTACGGGCGGGTCGCCGCGGCCGCGCTCGATCCGGTGGAGAAGAAGCCGCTGTATCACTTTTTCCCCGGCCGGCCGATCTTTTCCCTTGGCGGCTGGGGTTGCAACCTGAAGTGCTCGTACTGCCAGAACTGCTCCCTTTCGCAGTTCGAGGCGCCGACCCGGCCGCTGTCGCCGGAGGAGGCGGGACGGGCGGGAATGGAGCACGGTTCGATTGGGGTCGCCTATACCTATAACGAGCCGACCGTCGCCTACGAATACGTCGGGGATTGCTGCCGCCAGGTCCGGCGGCGCGGCGGCAAGAACGTGCTGGTCACCAACGGCTTCATCGACGCCGGACCGCTCGACGCGATTCTGCCGCTGGTGGACGCGATGAACATCGACGTCAAGGCGTTCAACGAGGATTTCTACCATCGCCTGTGCCGGGGTGCGCTGGCGCCGGTTCTGGAGACGGTGCGCCGGGCGGCCGGCAAAACGCACCTGGAATTGACGACCCTCATCATCCCGGGCGAGAACGACGCGATCCCGGAGATGGAGGATCTGGCGAAATGGATAGTGGACGCCTGCGGCCCGGCCGTCCCCTGCCATCTCACGGCGTATTTTCCGAGTTATCAAATGCGCCGGGCGGCGACGACGGCCGCGCATCTGGCCCACGCCAGGGACATATTCATGGACTATCTGCCGTACGTGTACGCCGGCAACGTCCAGGTGCCGGGCGGCGGCGACACCCGTTGCGTTCAATGCGGGAGCGTCGTCGTCGCCCGCCGCGCCTTCAATGCCGATCTTTCGGGCATGAACCCGGACGGCAGCTGCAAAAATTGCGGCGCGGACAACAACATCGTGACCGCCTAGCGGTCCGAAAAGGAAGGCGGATGCGTCTCAAATCGGTTGAACTTCACGGCTTCAAGTCTTTTCCCGAACGCACGACGATCGAGTTCGGCGCAGGCGTCACGGCGATCCTCGGTCCGAACGGCTGCGGCAAGTCGAACGTCGTGGACGCGATCAAGTGGGCGTTGGGCGAAAAATCGGCCAAAAGCCTGCGCGGCGAGGAAATGCTGGACGTCGTCTTCGCCGGCTGCGAATCGCGCGCCGCCAGCGGCGTCGCCGAGGTGAAGCTCAATCTCGACAACGCCGACCAGTCCCTGCCGCTGCCCTACAACGAAATATCCGTTACCCGCCGCCTGCACCGCTCCCGCGAAAGCGAATATTTCATCAATCACAACCGCTGCCGCCTCAAGGACATCCGCGACCTGTTCCTCGACACCGGCGTCGGCAACGGCGCCTACGCGGTCATCGAGCAGAACCGGGTGGAGGCGCTCCTGAACGCCAAGCCCGCCGACCGCCGGGCGGTGCTCGAGGAAGCCGCCGGCATCGCCAAGTTCAAGGCGCGGCGCAGGGAAACGCTCTCCCGCCTCGAGCGCACCGACCAGATCCTGCTGCGGGTGAACGACCGGGTGCTCGACAAGGAGCGCCAGATCCGCCGGGTCTCCGCGCAGGCCGCCGCCGCCAGGCGTTACCGCCGCCTCAAGGCGGAACAGGACAGCCTGCGGGAACGCCTCTATCGCCGCCGCCACGCCGCCCTCGCCGCCGACCGGGAGCGGCTGGAAGCGGAACTGGAAGCGCTCCGCGGCCTGCTCGCGCGCGAGGACGCGACGGCCGCGGAGGCGCTGGCGAAGAGCGCCGGCCTGACCGAACTGGAAACCGAACTCGCGATCGCCCGCGAGGCGGCGGTCGCCGCCCACGCCCGGACCCAGGACCGGCTGACGAACATCCACATCGCCCGCAACGATGCGAAAAACAGGATGGAAGCGCTGCGGAGCGAGATGGCCATGGACAGGGAGCGTTCGCTCGAACTCGAACGCCGCGTCGCGGATCTCCGCGAGAGCGGGCGCGCCCTTGCCGGGCGGCTGGAAACGCTGCGCGGGCGGTCGCGCGAAATCGAGGCCGAATTCGCGGCGCGGGACCGGGAGCGGCGCGAAAGCCTCGAGGCCGCGTCCCGCGCCGAGGCGGAGGTCGCCGCCCTCAGGAACGAACTCCTCGACGTCAACCAGTCGCGCCGACAGGCCGCCGAGAACGCGGCCCGGTTCGAGGCGCGGGGGCAATCCGGGGCCGGCAGGCTGGGGGAGCTGGAAGACCGCCTGCGCGACGCCCGCGGGAGGGCGGAGGCGCTGACCGCCGGGATGCGCGCGGCCGAAAGCTCGGCGGCGGCGGCGGCCGAACGCGCCGCCGTCGCCGGAACGGCGCTGGCGGAGGCGAAGGAGAGCTTCGCCGCCGCGTCCGGAGCGCTCGAGTCGCTCCTGCGCGAGGAGCGGGCGCTGGTCAACGAGCGTTCCGCCCGCGACGCCCGGCGCGCCGCCCTCGAGGATCTCGAGCACAGCTTCGCCGGCGCCTACGAGGGCGTCAAAAGCGTGCTTCAGGCGGCGCTTGCCGGCGAGTCCGCCTGTGGCGGCGTCGCCGGCATGGCCGGCGACCTCATGACCGTCCCGCTGGACCTCGCCCTCGCCGTGGAGACGCTCCTCGGCGCCTCGGCGCAGGACATCGTCGTCGCGACCGCCCGCGACGCGCAGGCGGCGATAGAATACCTCAAGCGCGGCCGCCTCGGGCGCGCCACCTTCCTTCCGCTCGACCGGATCCAGCCGCGCCGGCGGCTCGATCGCGATTTCCGCCATATCCCCGGGGTGATCGGCGAGGCGGTCGACCTGGTGGGATTCGATCCCCGTCACCGGGCGGTGATGGAGCACCTCCTCGCCGGCGTCCTGGTGGTGGAAAGCCTCGACCTCGCGCGCCGTCTTTCCGGGGGCGAGGCGCGGGGAGTCAGGATCGTCACCCGCGAAGGGGACGTCATCAACCCGTCCGGCTCCATGGCCGGCGGCCACGGCCGCCAGCAGCGCGCCGGGCTGGTGCGGCGCAAGGCCGAGCTGGACGCCCTGGCCGAAGAGATCGCCCGGATCGACTCCCGCATCGGGGAGATCCGCGAACGCGGGCAAGGCGCCGTTCGCGCCCGCGAGGAGGCGGAGCGCGGCGTCGTCGCGGCCGAGCGCGGCCGAGCGGAGCTCGACCGTTTGGAAGCGGACGCGAGGGAGGCGCTGGCCGTCGCCAGAAGCGCCGCGCTGCGCGCCGGCGACGACCTGGAATCCGCCCGCGGCGAATACGGGAAGGCGCAGGCCGCCTCCGGGGATTGGGAGCGGGAGCTGGCGGAAGCGCGCGAACGCCTGGCCGCGATCGACGCCCGGCTGTCCGGAATCGAGGCCGCGCTCGCCGAGAAGACCGGCATCCAGCGCGGCGCCCGCCAGGCCGCCGACGCGATGGGCGAGGGTTTCGCCGAGCTTTCCGGCGAGCGCGCCCGCGCCGCCTCGGAGGTCGGCGAGGCCGAGCGGCAGCTTTCGGCCGTGCTCCGCGATTGCCGCGAGAGCGAGGAAAAGCTGACCGCTTCCTCCGGTTCCGGTGTGTCGCGCGCGGCGGAGCTGGAACTGCTCCATGCGGCGATCCAGCGCTTCAACCAGGAGGAGGAGGGTCTGCTGCGCCGCCGCGACGAGGAGGACGACACGCGCGTGGAGCTGGCCGAGCGCCTCCGGGCGTTGCGCGAGGACATGGAGGAGGCCAGGCGGACGGAACGCGAGGCCCAACTCCAGATGTCGCGCCTGCGCGACGGGATGAACGAACTGGAGCGCCGCCGCGCCGAGTGCGCGGTCCATCTCGACAACCTCCGGGAAAAGGCGAAGGAGGAACTGGGCATAGAGGATTTGACGCCGCCGCCGGAGGCGGAGACCGCGCCGCGGCCCGTCGCGTACGGCGAAGACGACCCCGACGCCGGGGAGGCCGGGCTGTTTTCGCGATTGGACGGCGGGACCGATCCGGGGGTGGGGCTTCCCGCCGCGTCCGCGCCCCCCTGGGCCGGACTCTCCGACGCGGAGCTCGCCGCCCGCATCGACGAGGCGGCGCAGAAGATCAAGAAGATCGGGCCGGTGAATTTCGAGGCCATCGACGAACTCGCGGAACTGGAGGCGGGGGTGGAATTCCTGCGCGGCCAGAAGGAGGACCTCGACGGCGCGGTGCGCGAGATGCGCGCCGCGATCGACCGGCTCAACCGGGAATCGGCCTCCCGCTTCGAGGAGACCTTCGCCGTGGTGCGGGCGCATTTCCAGCGGATGTTCACGAAGCTGTTCGGCGGCGGCAAGGCGGACCTGGTTTTGGTCGAGCCGGAAGGCGAGGACGCGGATCCGCTCGACCTGGGCATTGACGTCAAGGCGCAGCCGCCGGGCAAGGAGCCGAAAAGCATCTCGCTTCTCTCGGGCGGCGAAAAGGCGCTGTGCGCCGTGGCGCTGCTCTTCGCGCTGTTCCGCGCCAAGCCGAGCCCGTTCTGCATTCTCGACGAGGTCGACGGCCCCCTGGACGAATCGAACATCGACCGTTTCATGCATCAGGTCAGGGAGTTCGCCGCGGACACCCAGTTCATCATCATCACCCATTCCCAGCGGACCATGAGCATGACCGACGCCATCTGGGGCGTCTCCCAGCAGACGCCCGGCGTCAGCATCGTCCGCAGCCTCCGCTTCGTGGAAATGGACAAGATAAGCCGCGAGGCGCCCGAAGAGGAACGCCTGGCGGGCGCGTAGGGGTTTGCCCCCGGGGCGAAGAGGAAATCGGCGTCAATCCGGTTTGGGGATCAGGCCGATGCGGTCCGGCGGCCACCACACCAGGAGCGCCGGGCCGCGAAGGTTGGCAAGCGGCGCCGCCCCCCAGCTTCGGGCGTCATAGGAACTGTCGCAGTGGTCGCCCATGGGGAAAAAGCTTTCCCCGTTGATGCGGATCTCGCCCCGCGCGCCCATGGCGCGACCGAACTTCGCGTCCTCGGGCCGCTCCCTGCCGCTGAAGTAGAAAACGTCGCGGTCGATCTTGACCTTCGACGCCGACCCGCCCGCGCCCCCGGCGGTAAGGACGACGCCCGACGCGCGCGGCAGCGAGCGCACCGGCGGTTGGCGGTCGTTCCAAACCTGCACGTCGAGGAACGGTTTCCGTTCCTTGCCGACGAAGGCCCGGGCGCGCCCGTCCACGACGTAAAACTCGAGCGTCTCCCTTTTTCCGGGCGCGATATCCGCGAGGGCGCGATGCTCCGGCAGCGATGCTCCCCCGTTGACGAGAAGCTCCACCCTGCCGTCGGCGTGGAACCGCGCTTCGGCGTTGCGATTGTCTTCCCAGATACGGACGCCCAGCCAGGAATCCGCGCCGGAGAGGGTCGCGTCCAGCGCCACGCGAAGGTCGGGCACGAAGCGGTAATCGGTTTGCCGAATCGAGTCTTCGCCCTGCCTGGCGTAATCGGGATTGACCGCGTACCGTCCCCAGGTCGGCAGACCGGAGCGGCGATGGTAGAAAATCGCCGACGTTTCCGGCTCCAGGCTCCCGCAGCTCGGGCAGCGGCCATGGATGTTGTGGGTGTGGACAGTCTTGACGAAGACGGTGGCGCAGGGGCTTCCGTCCTCCCTGATTGCGGAACAGCGGAACTGCACCGGCTGGCGCAGCGTATAGCGGTCGGGGATTCCGGGCAATTCGGCGACGGCGTCCTTTCGCGCGCCGGCGGGAACGCGCGGCCGGTAGGCCAGCGCCGCCGTCTCCCCCCCCGGGTCCAGGCGCAGCGGGCCGCCCTTGTCGAGGCGCGCCGCGCCGCCGCGCAGGGACCAGGATTCCTGCAGCTCCTTCAGGGAGAGATCGGAAAAATCCTCCTCGTAGACGTTGAGCCACATGCCTTGCTGGACCGAATCCGGCTTGACCAGGCGGCGGTATTCGCTTTCGCCGTCCCGCTTCACCCAAATGTCCCCCCGGGCGACGGCAAGCGTCTCGCCGGGCAGTCCGACCATGCGCTTGACGAAATTCTGCCCGCGGTACCGCTCGATGTCGGCTTCCTCCTCGCGGGTCGCCGAGCGTTTGGCCGCTTCGTACGGGAACTCGAACACCGCGACCTCCCATCGCCGCAGCTGGCGGAAGCGGTAGGAGATCTTGGAACAAAAGATCCGGTCGCCCCCGTCGGGCCTGCCCCGGAGCGCCGTTTCCATGCTTCCGGAGGGTATGACGTAGACATCGAAGAGATAGGCCTTGATCACCAGGGCGATGGCTACGGCGCCGGCGAGGACCAGGACGAAATCCATCCCCGCTTTCAGGGCGGATTCGGGCTTTTTCGCCTTTTCGCCGGCGGGCGCCGGAGAGCCGCCGCCGGAGGCGGGCGGGGGCGGCGAAGCGTCGGGCGTTTTCCCGCGTTTTTTCGCCATCGCCTACTTCCGGAAAAAACGCTGCGAGCGGGGAGTGAGGAACCGTCCCGAATCGGTCATGCCCAGGACCACTTTGGCCAGCAGGTCCATGCCGCCTTCCCAGAGCGGAGGCAGCACCATGTCGACGTGGTCGACGAGCCGCTTGTCGCCGGAATCGAAGGTGATGGAAAAGCCCGCCGCCTGAAGCATGGGCAGGTCGTTGAGGCCGTCGCCGACCGCCACGAAATCCCCCGGCGGAATGCCGGACCAGCGGGACAGTTGCCGCAACCCTTCCGCCTTGTCGGCGTTCGGGGGAAGGATCTCGATGAAGCGGCTGTTGCTCTCGGTAAGATTGACCTTGTCGCCGAGGGCGTCGGCGAAAAGCCCGGTGACGCGCCGGTTGTCCTCGGTCTTGACGATGCTGAGGATTTTCGTCGGCAGTTCCATGGCGAGGATGTCGTCGAGGCCGTCGACCAGCGCCACCGGGGAGAATTGCGTGGAGTACCAGTCGCGGTCCGGGGTGTCGGAGACGGAGTAGACCTGGTTGTTGACGTAATAATTGACGTAGAGGCCGTGGCGTCGCTCGAGGTCCATAACCGCGCGGCGCACCTCGTCGGACAGTTGCGAGTGGAAAATCGGAGGCTGGTCGGGATAGCCGACGTGGGCTCCGTTGCAGGTGGCCATCGGCGTGTCCAATCCGAATTTCCTCCAGAAAACCTCGCAACTTGGCTGGAGCCGGCCGGTGACCAGAAAAACCTTCAGCCCGGACCGGTCCATCAGCTTGACCGCATCGGAGACCCCGTCGCTCAGCCTGCCGTCGTAGTCGAGCAGGGTGCCGTCCAGATCAAAGGCGATGGCGCGCGGTCGAATCGGAAGCTTGACCCCGGTTTCCGTGTATCGGCTGTGGTCCATGCGTGGCTCCATATTCGGCGCGCGGCAGGAACAACCTCCTCCGGCGAGGCCGGGAGGAGGCCGGGCTTTTTCCGGCGGCGTTCCGGCGCTATTTGCGGGCGGTGGTTTTTTCGGCCGGCAGGCAGCCCTTGTGAAGCTTGCGAACCTTGTGTTTTCCGCGGTGAATGGCGCTGGGTTTGGCTCTGGAGCGTGCCATGGCGTAATCCTTGGTCTCGGGCGACAAAAAAACACTCCGGCCCCCATAGGGCCGGCCATAGCCGCAAGCATAGCGCCTTCGTTGCGAATTGTCAAGAATTTCAAATGCCCGATTTGCGAAACAGCGGATGAATTGCGATCAGCGCCAAAAACCGGCCCGGCGCCGCCTTGCGGCGGCGCCGGTGGTAGCCAAGTCGTGAACGCGATTTCGCGGCCCAACTACTTGTCCCGCGGGTGCCCGGCGTTGGGGCCGAAGTGGCGCAGGATGATCATCGGCTCGTGCTTGCTGCGGTTGACGATATTTACGCCTTCCTTCGCCGCCTTTTCGCTGACGAAGTATTCGTCGCCGGACAACTGGTTGTGGCGGAGCATGACCGCGCACTCCGCGTCGTCGTAGGCGCCGAACTCGCCGTGGCCCTGGATGATGATGCAGCCGTAGGCGGCCTGGTCCTTGACGATCGCGGCCTTGCCCGGCTCGATGACGGTTTCCTTCGCCCCGAAGTACGGGTTGCGGTAGGTGATCCACTTCTCGGACCAGTCCTTGGAGCCGGTGTCGATCGGCAGCGGCGGGAGGAAGTATTTCTTGCGGTAGTGCGGATCGACGTTGGCCTCCCAGTCCATCAGCGCCATCGCCGCATCGATGTCGCCCTGCTTGTCCTTTGGGAGGTTGCCGTCCAGGAATTCCTTCGGGTAGATCTCGCCCCAGACCATGTTTTCCTGCATCGAGTTGACGTCCGAGTTCCATTGCGGCTCGTAGGTGAGGTAGGAGCCGGGCGCGTGAACGACGCCGGGCGCGGTGTACCAGCCGGTGCCGAGTTCCAGCCGGTAGGCGCGGGACAGCTCGGTGATGCGGTTGTCGCCGGCCTCGTACATCAGGAGGCGCTTTTTGACCTCCTCCTTGGAGACGTCGGGATCGTAGCCGAAATAGGTGTGCGGGAACACGCCGGGATGGTTGTTGAGCTGCGGCGGGAAATAGTAGGCTTCGGGCTTGCCGAGCCTGCCGATCCTGGCGGCGTCGGCGTCCGAGAAATGGAGATGGTGGAAGAGCGGCATGTTGTTGTCGAAGAACTTGGAGTACATCGGCCAGGTGCCGTACTTCTTGAACAGTTCGTCGCCGATGAGGTCGGCGCCGAGCGCGTCCACGACGTCCTTGAAGTAGGCGTTGTCCTCGTAGGCGTCCGAGAACGACACCTTGGAGAGGCCCTCGTCGGCGGGCGCGAGGGGACCGTTGAGGGCCGGGGTGATGGACGAGAACCAGCGCTCGGTGATGGCGCCGCGCTTCGTGCCGAGGCAGTAGTAGTCGTCCGGATGGAGGCGGATGCGGCGGCCGGGGCGGTTGAAGGGCCTGGGCATCCAGTTGGGGATCATGCGCAGGATCCCCCGCTTGTCCTGAAATATATTCCTGATCTTGTCGGCGTCAGCCAGTGGTCATCGCCTGTCATAAACGTACGCACTCCGCCCGAGACGTTGGCGGGGTCGTCTGAAATCGTTTTCACTCCCCGATTCCGGCGCCTAAGTGGATTGACCGCCATGCGGCGCCTGGTCGGGTATGGACCGGAAACGGCGGGAACGCCCCGCCGGCGCCGGGCCGGCGGGACGCCGCGACGCATTGCTAGTACAGCTGGTTGATGTTTCCCTTGTGCACGACCTGGGGCTCGATGAGGATCAGGCTGGACGAAGGCTTCTTGCCCTTGGACACGAAGTCGTGGAGAACCTCGAAGCCCAGGGACGCCTGCTTGCCGGGGAACTGCTCGATCGTGCCGGTGAGGACGCCGTCGCGGATGGACTGCAGCGCGTCGTCGATGGCGTCGAAGCCGACGGTGACGACCTTGGAGAAATCGAACTTGCCGGAAGCCTGCATCGCCTCGATCGCGCCCATGACCATCTCGTCGTTGGCGCCGAACACGGCGTCGATCTGCGGGGTGGACATGATGAAGTCTTCCATGACCCGCATGCCGTCGACGCGCATGAAGTTGGCGGTCTGGGTCTTGACTTCGATCTTCGGGTACTGCTTCATGACGCGCTGGAACCCTTCGGAGCGGTCGATGGCGGGACCGGAGCCGACAAAGCCGTAAAGTTCGATGACCGTTCCCTTGGGTTCGCCATAGAGTTTGGTGAGGCGGTCGACGATGAATTTCGCGGCGTTTTCGCCGCCGACCACATTGTCCGCGCCGACATGGGCGAGGATGGTTGCGGTCGAGCCCTCCGGCGGGCTGATGCGGCGGTCGACGGTCACCACCGGGATGCCGGCGGCGTTGAGTTTCTCGACCGCGGGCACGACGGCGTCGGTTTCGATCGGCACCAGCAGCAGACCGGCATAGCCGAGGGTGATCATGTCCTCGACGATGGAGAGCTGCCTGGACACCTCGTTGTTGGCCTCGAGGGAGTAGACGTTGACCCCGAGTTCCTTCGCTTTTCCCTTCACCGCCTCGTCCAGGGTGACGAAGAAGATGTTGGCGAGCGTCGGGAAGGACAGACCGTATTCCTTGTTCTCGGCGGCCGGGGCCGAGAACGAGCCGCACAGGACGGCAACCGCCAAAAGTGCACCGATGACTTTACGCATTAGCTTTCCTCCTGAAAAAGAACTCACCCGCGACCCGATGCCCCGGCAACGCGCCGGGGACATCGCCCGATTCGCTTCATACGCTTCATAGGGTTTGGAAACTCCGCTGCAGCCTGTCCATGAGGACGGCCAGAATGATGATCGCGCCTTTGACCACGAGCTGCCAGTACGGCTGCACCATGAGAAGATTGAGGCCGTTCTGGATGACGCCGATGAGAAGCGCGCCGGCGAGCGTGCCGATCACCCCGCCCTCGCCGCCGTTCATGCTCGTCCCGCCGATGATGACGGAGGCGATGACGTCCAGTTCGTAGCCCTGCCCCGCCACCACCTCCCCCGAATTCAGGCGCGAAGTGAGGATCAGGGAGGATACGCCGCACAGGCCGCCGAGAATGGTGAAGGTGGCGATCTTCACGCGGTCGACCATGATCCCGGACAGGTAGGCCGCCTCCTGGTTGCCGCCGATGGCGTATATGGAACGGCCGAAGGCGGTTTTCCGCAAAACGAACGCGGCGATGGCGACGATGACCAGGAAGACGACCATCGGGACCGGGATGAACAGCCCCCACGGAAGGTAGTCCTTGAACAGCTCGCCGGCGCCTATGTAGCGGAACGCCTGGCTCATGCCGGTGATCGGCCTGCCGCCGCCGACGAACATGGTCGCGCCGCGAAAGATGGTGAGGCTGCCCAGGGTGACGATGAACGGGTGGATCCTGCCCTTGGTCGAAACGAAACCGTTGAAAAACCCGACCGCCGCGCCGGCGGCTATCGCCACCACGATGCAGATGAGGAGCGTGAGGTATTCGTTCTGGCCTTTCATCCACCACACCTGGATGGCAGCGATGATGATTCCGGTGAAGGCGACGATCGAACCGACCGACAGGTCGATCAAGCCGAGGAGAATCACGCCGGTCATGCCGACGGCGATGACGCCGATGATCGAGACCTGGCGGATGACGTTGATCACATTGGCGCCGCCAAGAGCCATTCCCCGGGACAGGACGGCGAGAATGACCCAGACCGCGACCAGCACCACGAATACGCCGGCCTTGTTCCAGAACCACATGAATTTCTGAAGAAAACCGGCCTCCTCGACCTCGACGGCATCTGACGGCATGGGCCATCTCCCTTGTTCAAACGAATACGCGGCGTTGCGATTCTATATCTTCTCCCCGCCGATGGCGAGCTTGAGCACCGCCTCCTGCGTCAACCGCTCGCGCGGCACCTCGCCGGCGATCCGGCCTTCGCGCATGACCAGAACCCGGTCGGACATGCCGAGTATCTCGGGCAGTTCCGACGACACCATGAGAATGGCGGCGCCCTGTTCCTTGAGCCGGTTCATAAGGTTGTAAATTTCCACCTTCGCCCCGACGTCGATGCCCCGGGTCGGCTCGTCGAACAGGTAAATTTTCGGATCCCGGGCGAACCACTTGCCGAGAACCACCTTCTGCTGGTTGCCGCCCGAGAGGTTCATGACCCGCTGCCGGAGCGAAGGGGTCCTGATGTTCATGAGCGACCGCATGCGCTCCGAGGTCCGGGCCAGTTCCCTGTCGCGCATGACGCCGCGGGTCGACATTTTTTGCAGGCTGGGAAGGCCGATGTTGTCCATGACCGACATAAGCAGCACCAGGCCGGAGGTCTTGCGCTCCTCGGGGAGGAGCGCGATGCCCGCCTCGATGGCGTCGCGGGGCGCCTTGAACCGCCGCGCCGCGCCGTTCACGTAAACGGCGCCGGAGCTTATCGGGTCGATCCCGTAGATGGCGCGCAACAACTCGGTGCGGCCGGAGCCGACCATTCCGGACACGCCGACGACCTCGCCCGCGCGAAGGCTGAAACTGATCCCGTGCAACACTCCCCTTCGGGAGAGATTCTCGACCCGAAGAACCTCTGCGCCCGGCGCGCCGGGATGATACGGGTATTGCTTGGTCAATTCCCGGCCTACCATGAGCTTGATCAGCTCCGGTTCGTCGATTTCGCCGGTGTTTCTCGTTTCCACCACCCGGCCGTCCCGGAGCACCGTCACCCGGTCGGCGATTTCGAAGACCTCGTCGATGTGATGGGAGATGTATATTATCGTCACGCCCTTTTCCCTGAGCAT
Source organism: Planctomycetota bacterium (assembly GCA_031270685.1). Classification (GTDB taxonomy): domain Bacteria; phylum Planctomycetota; class SZUA-567; order SZUA-567; family SZUA-567; genus JAIRTL01. Next base: position 5,728 of record JAISXA010000181.1, on the reverse strand, counting down.
CCGGATGATCCGGAACAGCGTGTCGATTTCCTTCTTGGGGATGGCGGCGGTCGGTTCGTCCATGATGATGATGCGCGCATCCATGGACAGCGCCTTGGCAATCTCCACCACCTGCTTCTTGGCCACCCCGAGAGAGCGGACGAGGGCGTTGGGATCCACCTCGCCGTCGAGGAATGAAAGGAGATCGCGGGACTTGGCGCGCATGGCCGCCCAATCGACGGTGTCGGCGCCCGTTTTCGGAAGATGACCGAGGAAGATGTTCTCGGCGACGCTGAGCGTCGGCGCCAGGTTGAGTTCCTGATAGATGGCGGTGATGCCGGCGAGGAGCGCCTGGTGCGGATCGCCGAAATGCAGATCCCGGCCCTGGTACAGAACCCGGCCGGACGACTGCTTATGGACGCCGGTGAGGATCTTGATGAGCGTGGACTTGCCGGCCCCGTTCTCGCCGACCAGGGCGTGCACCGTCCCCTTCTCGACCGCGAAGGAGACGTTCGACAGGGCGAGAACCCCGGGAAAGCGCTTCGAGGTGTCCTCGAACTTCAAAATTGCGTCGTTTTCGTCCATGATGATCGTTTCGTATGCTTCGGACGCTTTGCCGCGTCCATTCCGTCCCCGCCGCGCGGGCGGGGACGGAGGGTCGGATTTCGCGAAACCATTTTAGAACTTGTCCGGAGTCTGCAGCAGGGCCTGGATCGCGGGATCGTTGTAGTTGTCGGGAGTGATGGCGACGGTCGGGATCTCGACCGACTTCTCATCCGCGCCGATCTTCTCGCCCTTGATGAAGCGGTCGATGATGTCCACGCCGCGATAGCCCATCTGATAGGGGTCCTGGGAGATGATGCACTGGACGACGCCTTCCTCGAACAGGCTGAGCACTTCCGGGCTTGGGTCGAAGTGGACGATCTTGACCTGCTTCTCGAGGCCCCTGGCCCTGAGCGCCTGGGCGGCGCCGACGCCCATGGCGGCGGCCGCGCCGTAGACGCCGGCGAGGTCCGGGTTGCCGTTAAGCAGGTCGGTGGTGACGTTCAGGCAGCGCGCCGGGTCGGCTTCGGTCCACTGCACGGGAAGGGCGGTCATCTTGGGGTACTTGGCGATGACGTCCTCGAAGCCCTTGGAGCGCTGGAAGCCGGTGTGCGAGCCGGCGGAGATGCCGAGGTTGGCGACCTTGCCCTGGTAGTTGAGGAGTTCGGCGAGCTTCTCGCCGCCGAGCTGGCCGCCCTGGTAGTTGTCGGCGGTGATGCTGGCCACGGGGATCGAGGTGTCGGCGATGGTGGCGTCGACCATGACCACCGGAATGCCCGCGTCCATGGCGGCCTTCACGGCGGGCTGCATGGCGTTGGCGTCGATCGCGGCGCAGAGGATGCCGGCCGGCCGGGTGGCGGCGATGTTGTTGAACAGGTTGACCTGGCCCATGACCTCGGACTCGGTGGCGACGCCCTGGTAGTCGATGACGTAGCCGAGTTCCCTGGCCTTGTCGGCGGCGCCCTTTCTCAGGAACAGGTAGAACGTGGTGTTGGTGGACTTGGGAATGAAGACGATGGTCTTCGATTCGCCCGCCCGGGCCGGGGCGAGGCAGGCCATAAAGGCCAAGACGACCAACAGCGACAGCAGCTTGCGCATTGTGATCCTCCCTATGATACCCTCGGAATGAAGCCGGAAAGTCCGCCTTTCCGTTGCAAACAAAGCGTGAATGTTCCGCGCCCGGACCCCGCTAGCGGCGCTTGCGGATCTGGTCGGCCGCGACGGCGAAGATGATGATGAGGCCGTTGGCCACCAGTTGCCAGAAGGCGCTGACGCCGTAAATGTTCAAACCATTCCTGATCGTGGTGACCAGGAGCGCCCCGATCAGCGTACCGAAGATGTGACCCTCCCCGCCGGATATGGACGCCCCGCCGATGAACACCGACCCGATCGCCTGCAGTTCGTAGCCGTTGCCGCCGGCCGGCTGCATGGTGCCCAGCCTGGCCGCCTCGATGATCGAGGACAGGGCGGCGCAGGCCCCGCAGATGAGGAAGATCATCGGGATCATGAAATTGACCTTGATCCCGGACAGGCGGGACGCCTCCGCGTTCGAGCCGATGGCGTAGGTGAAGCGGCCGAAACGGGTGTTGCGCAGAACGAAGTAGAAGGCCACGAACAGGATGAGCGTGATGACGGTGGGAATCGGTATCGGACCGAGCTTGCCCTGCCCGATTTCGGTATACGCCTTCGGCAGCCCGTAAATGGGCACGCCGCCGCAGATGATGAAGCCGATGCCGCGCGCTATGCCCATCATGCCCAGGGTTACCACGAACGCGGGAATGCGGAAAACCACGATTCCCAGGCCGTTCAGTATTCCCGCCGCGGCGCCGATCGCGATCGTGACGGCAAGCGACGCGAGGACGCTGGCGCCCGTCCCGAACTCCGCCTTCGCCGTCCAGTGGTAGGCGAGGCCGCCGCCGACCGCCGCCATCGCGAAGATCGAGCCGACCGAGAGGTCGATCATGCCCGCGTAGATGACGAACGAAACTCCCGCCGCCATGATGGCGGTCACCGACGCCTGGAGCGTGATCTCGAGAATATTGTTCACGGTGAGGAAGTACGGAGACATCCACCACAGGATCACCCACAGCAGCAGCATGACGATGGTGATGGACACCACCTGGTGCCGCAGCGCGCCCAATGCCATCAATCCGAGGGACGGTTTGGACTCGTTGTCCTGTTCCATGGCGTCGTTCTCCAGAATTCCGCGGCCAAACAAACGCGGCCGGTCAAACCGCGGCGTGGCGGACCGAGCGGTCGTTCACCCCCAGGCAATACGACATGATCTCCGGCTTGTCCGTTTTATCCGGGTCGAGTTCCGCGGTGATGCGGCCGCGCGACATCACCAGCAGCCGGTCAGTGAGCGCAAGCACCTCGTCGAAGTCGGAGGAGATGAGCAGCACCGCCCTGCCCCTCCCGACGAAATCCTCGATCAGACGGTAGATGTCCTCGCGCGCGCCGACGTCGATGCCGATCGTAGGCTCGTCCAGCACCAGCAGTCGGCACTCGGCGGCCAGCCATTTGGCGAAGATGACCTTCTGCTTGTTGCCGCCGGAAAGATAGCGGACCTGCTGGTTGGCGTTCACCGACTTGATGGCCAGGTCCTTGCGGAAGCGGCCGGAAAGCTGGGCGTCCCGCCGCACCGAAAAGGTCGGCGACCTCGATTTCGCGAGCGCGGTCAGGGATATGTTGTCCTTCAGCGACAATCCCATGCACAGGCCGGAGGCGTCCCGGTCCTCGGGAAGATAGCCGAGCCCGCCGGCGATGGCGGAACTGGGGGTCGAGACGTCGACGCGCCTCCCTTCCACGTACACGCCGCCGGACAGCGCGCGGTCCGCGCCGAACAGCGCGCGGGCGAATTCGCTCTTCCCGGCGCCCACCAGCCCGGTGATCCCGAGGATCTCGCCGGCGCGGACGGACAACGCGACCGGATCCCCGTAACCCGGCACGCGCAATTCCTCGACGCGGCCGAACTCATCGCCGAGCGTGGTGGTGCGGGCGCGCCGCCCGGTCTTGACTTCGCGCCCGGCGATCATCTCGACCACGGCGCCGAGACTGAGGTTGTCGTCCACCGCCAGGGTGCCGACGTTCATGCCGTCGCGAAGCACCGTCACCCGGTCGGCGATCCGCCGGATTTCCTCGAGGCGGTGGGAAATATAAATGATGCCCACTCCCCGGGCGCGGATCCCCCGGATAAGGTCGAAAAGATTCTCCGTTTCGCGCTGGCTGATGGCGGCGGTCGGCTCGTCCATGATGATGATGCGCGCGTTCGCGTTCAGCGCGATGGCGATTTCCAGCATCTGCTGCTGGCTGACGCGAAGATCGCGCACCTTCTTCCCCGGATCGATGTCCAGGCCGATTGCGGCCAGGGCCTTGCCCGCCTTTTTGCGCATCGCGCCCCAGTTGACCCAGCGTTTGCCGCCGGTGGAGAAGTCGGACAGGCAGATGTTTTCCGCGACGGTGAGGTGGGGGATGAGGTGGAAATTCTGGTAGATGGTGGCGACGCCCAGCGCGAGGGCGGATTCCGGGCTGTGGCGCGACATGTCGACCGTTTCGCCGCCGACCAGAATGCGCCCCGCGTCCAGGGTGTACGCCCCGGAAAGGATTTTGATCAGCGTGGATTTTCCCGCGCCGTTCGCGCCGAGCAGGGCGTGCACCTCCCCGGATTCGAGGTCGAAGTCGACCTTCCGGAGGATCCTGACCCCGAAGAAGGATTTGTCGATGGCGGTCATTTCCAGCAATTTGGCCATGGCGTCCCCAATTATGCGCCCGCGCCGCGCCGCACCGCGCTCCGTCCGCGCCCCGCCGCCGGGCCGGCGACTCCGGCGGTGGACTCGCGCACGATCAGCTCCGGCTTCAGCATCATGTTTTCCGGCTTGAAGCCGCGGTTCTTGAGCATTTCGATAAGCAGCCGCACGCCGGTCGCCGCGATCTCGCGGAACGGCTGCCGGATGGTGGTCAGGGTCGGCAACGCCATTTCGCAAAACGGGATGTCGTCGACGCCGATGAACGCGACGTCCTCCGGCACCGCCAACCCCTGCCGCCGCGCCGCCAGCATCGCCCCGAAGGCGGTGATGTCGTTGGCGCAGAACACCGCGAGGGGACGGCGGGGACAGCTGCGGAGCATCTCGCGGCCGAACCGCTCGCCGGCGTCGATCTTGCTGATGGCGTCGGCGCTCACCAGCCCGTCAAGGCGCATGCCGGCGCGGGCAAGCTCCTCCCGGTAGCCTTCGAGGCGCTCGGAAAAAATATGAACATGGAGCGGCCCGGAGATGCAGCCGAAATGCACGTGGCCGAGCGAAACCAGGTGGCGCGCGGCCAGCCGCCCGACCTCCCGGCTGTCCACCCGGACGGAGGGCGGCGGCGAATGGGCGAGCGACCGGTCCAGCAGCACGACCGGCGCGACCGAATTGCGGATCAATTCCTCGTTCGCGGCGGAGACGGGGGACATGACGATCCCGTCCATCCGCCTCGCCATCATCAACTCGAATTGCCTGGCCTCGCGTTGCGGATCCTCCCAGGTGTTGCCGAGCATGACGCTGTAGCCGAAATCGTGCGCGGCCTCCTCGACGTACTTCGCCAGCGAGGCGAAAACCGGGTTCTCGATGTCCGGAAGCAGCAGCCCGAACAGTTCGGAACGGCGCACGCGCAGGCTCCGCGCCGTGAGATTGGGGCGGTAGCCAAGGTCCCTCACCGCGCGTTGCACCCTGGATTTGGTGTGCGGGGCGACGGCGCCGCTGAAATTGATGACCCGGGAGGCGGTCATGACCGACACGCCGGCGAGACGGGCGACATCCTTTATGGACGGCATTGTCCCTGACGGATTCCTTTCGCAATACCGCTTCGCGTCCGATAGGCGATGGGAAGGCGTTGCGGCGGCCGGGAAAAGGAGGCCGGTTCAAAGACGGCTAGGGGGTAAATTTTCAGCGCCGCGCAGGGTAAAAGATCAAGTCCACAGCATCCGGAAACGGCATTCATGTCGCGAAATGATAACGTTATCTATTTGGCGGTTTTTTCACTTCGCGTCAAGGATAATTTTTATTTTTTCCCGGGAAAAAATAAAAACAGCCGGGACGTCCCGAGTGGATTTTTGGAGAAAATCGGACCAACCGCCGCCCGATTTCCTCCAAAGATGTTGCCGCTTACGGACCAATGGGTTGATTTTTCGCCCTGTCGGGCGATAGCGCCGACCTTGCAATAATTCCCG
>JAISXA010000170.1 GCA_031270685.1 Planctomycetota bacterium | reverse complement strand
ACAGTGCGCTCGCGGCGGCGCGGAGGGAAGCGGCCTGGGCCCTGGCGGAGCCGTGCCGTATATGCCCGAGGCGATGCGGCGCGCGTCGTGCGGCGGGGGAAATCGGACAATGTGGCGCGGGGCGGTCGGCATGGTTGTTCCGGGAGTATGTCCATCTTGCCGAGGACGCGTTTATTGCTCCGGCGCAGACTCTGTATTTGCACGGGTGCAATTTATCCTGTGTTTTTTGTCAGACCGGCGGGGAGCGGAAGACGTTTCCGGGAAGGGAGCTTACCCCGCGGTTGTTCCGCGAAATCCTTGACAATGGTCGGCGGCGGGGTGCTGTGAGCGTGGATATTCTCGGCGGCGAGCCCGGGGTGAATTTGCCGGCGCTTTTGGACGTTTTCGCGGCGGTGGAGGATTTTCCCCTCCTTGTTTGGAACACAAACCTTTATATCACAGCCGAGGCCTGCGCGCTTTTGGACGGGGTGGTGGACGTGTTTCTTGCCGATGTGAAATTCGGAAATCCTGAATGCGCGCAGCGTTTGTCGGGGCGGAAAGACGCTACGCGGACCGCCTGGGAACGGGCGAAGGAAATATTCGCCAGGACTCCGGACGCCCTTGTCCTCAGGCATTTGGCAATGCCCGGGCACTTTTCATGCTGCACGCGGCCGCTTTTGGAAGCGATTCGGGCGAGTTTCCCAGGCGTCCGGGTGAGCTTGCGCACTGTTTATCTTCCGCCGCATTCCCTCCCGGACGATATGGCCGAGAAGCGCTTTTCGAGCCGCGGGGACATAATCAGGGTGCTTCGCCTTGCGGGCGCATTGGGGCTGAATCTCACGCGTGACGCCGTTTTATGGGAAAATGGCATGGCCGGCCCCGGGAGGCTTGCGGCCCTTGGAGAGAACAAGACAGGCGACAGCGTCGAATTCGAACTCACGATAAACCCCGCCGGGGAAGTATTCCTGCGACACGCGGTTCCGGAGGCGGTTGACGTTCTGAAGGCGGTCGGGTCAAATATCGGTGATGGAACCGGAGCCTTCACCCATGCGTGAAAATGCCGTCGACGAACAAAAGCGCGATCTTGAGGTTCTCATTCGATCCCGCTATCCCGTCATTTATCTGGTGTCTTGGGAAGAGAAGCGCGTCCTCGAGTCGCTCAGGGAAATCGGGGCGCGTCTCGGCAGACGTGTCGTGAGCTGGTCGTGTTTGTCGGGCCTGGTGAGCCAGGCCGCGACTGTCGGTGATGCGCAGGAAGTGAAAAAAGCCGGGAACGCCGCCTCGAGGGATCCATTGAACGCCCTTCGCGAAGCGGCTGAGTGGAAGGAATCGGCGATTTTCATTTTCAATGATTTCAGCCCCTACCTAGCTCCGGGAAATCACGCCGTCATCCGCGCCGTTCGTGAAATCGCGCAGGATTTCACCACTTCCTACAAGACGGTTATTCTCCTGGGCACTCACCTTCAGCTTCCCCCGGCTCTGGAAAAGGATGTCTCGGTTGTTGATTTTCCGTTGCCGGGCACGCGGGAACTGGGTGCGCTTTTGGACGCCGCCGCGAGGGAATTGAAGGGGAACGCCGCCCTGCGAGTCGATGCCGATGCTGATTCCCGCGAGGAAATAATCAAGGCGGCGCAGGGGCTCACCTTGGCGGAGGCGGAAAGCGTTTTCGCACGATCGCTTGTCGTGCATGGCCGGCTCGGGGTCGGTCAGATTCCGGAAATCCTCCGGGAAAAGCGGCAGATAATCAGGAAAAGCGGGCTTCTGGATTATTTCGACGCGACGGTAAATCTGGGAGACGTGGGCGGATTGGACAATTTGAAGCAGTGGCTGGCGAAACGCCGCCTCGCCTTTTCCGACCGGGCCGCGCACTTCGGCCTGCCGGCGCCGCGCGGGGTGCTATTGTTGGGCGTTCAGGGCTGCGGCAAAAGCCTGTGCGCGAAGGCGGTGTCCGCATTGTGGCAATTACCCCTTCTCCGGCTGGATGTTGGCCGTATTTTCAATTCCATGCTGGGCGGTTCCGAAGAAAATATCCGCCGGGCGATCGGCATTGCCGAAGGGGTGGCGCCTTGCATTTTATGGGTCGACGAAATAGACAAGGCATTCGGCGGTCTATCCGGCGCTTCCACCGACGGCGGAACATCCCAGAGGGTGTTGGGAACGTTCTTGACCTGGCTGGCGGAGAAGGATTCCGCGGTGTTCGTTGCGGCGACGGCGAACAATGTCGCAGCGCTCCCGCCGGAACTTTTGCGGAAGGGACGCTTCGACGAAATATTCTTCGTCGATTTGCCATGCCGGGAGGAACGGGAAAATATTCTGTCCATTCAATTGCGCCGGCGCGGGCGCGACTCCGGGATGTTTGCGGTAACCGAACTGGCCGCCGCCTCGGAAGGCTTCAGCGGGGCTGAATTGGAACAGGCGGTCATTTCCGGTTTGTTCGACGCGTTTTCAGAAAACGGGCGCGAAGTTGTGACGGCGGACATTCTCCGGGCAATCGCGGAGACCGTCCCGTTGTCGCGGATAATGGAGGAGGAAATCGCCCGCCTCCGCGAATGGTGCCGTTACCGGACGCGCCCGGCAAGTCCGGCCGCGATGCGGCGGGCGGCGGGGTCGCGACTGGCGGGCTTGCCGTATGCGGGGGGAATCATTGGGGGCGGGATGGAGCCTGAATTGCCTTGCGTGGAAGGAGAGGCGTTATGAGCGTCATTATAACGACCGTTGTGATCATACCTGAAATGGTGGCTTTATCCGGATTTTTGTCGGCGGCGGTGACGGCGGCGGCGATTGGATTGGAGCTGGAAATCGAGGAGAAAATCCGTGGCGACGGCAAGCGGGCGGAGAACAGCGTCGAATTGTGCTTGAATAACGCCCACGAAGTGACGGGAGTCGCCGCCGGCGGCGATGGCATGGCGTTCCGGGGGGATGGGGTGACTCTGATCTTTTTCCGGGATGCATCGGGACAGGGGGCGGTGCGGGTTACGGGGGAAAAATGCGAGGAGGAACTGCGGGTATTGGGAGAAAAATTCGCTGGACGGATTGTGCAGCAATACGCCTATCACCGCATCGTCAATGAAATGCGGGAGCGGAACATGAACATTGTCGAAGAGGAGACGGCGGAGGATGGAACGGTAAGGTTGGTGGTAAGGGTGCAACGGTAAACGGGCCGGAGGCATAAATGGAAACGCACGAACTGGAGATTGAAATTGGTCCCGGCGGTGTGGTGCGGACGCATGTCCGCGGCCTGAAAGGCCCGGCCTGCGAGCAATACGCCGTTCTTTTTCAGCGTATTTTCGCGGGGAAAAATTCGGTGGAGCGGACGGCGGAATATTACGAGCCGCCCGGCGGCGTGACGGTGGACATAAACGTCGGAACCGGAAGATGAACTGCCGCTCGTGCGGTTTTACAAACATGAAGAATTCCCGGGTCTGCGCGCGCTGTGGGGCGACCCTGGTGTGGGAGGGTCCGGTACGGAAGAGCGACTTCGTCCCTCGGCGTGGGAAGGGGGGATTGACCGGGCGTGTTCGGAATAGGTTTGTCCGCCGCTTGACTTTGGTGTCGGAGTGGATATGCGCCGCGTTTTCCGTCCCCGCGGTGTTTCGGCGTGTTCCCCGCGCAAATCTTCTTTGGGCTTGTGTTTCGGTGTTTCCGGGAGCAGGGCATTTTCTCCAGGGACTGTATAGGCTTGGAATTGCCTTTCTGTTGGCATGGGTTATGGCGCTTCTCATCCTTTTTAACGGATACGGCGAGGGGAGGCCGGTCGACGCGCATTCTTACGGCCGGGTCCCATTCCGGTTTTTCGCGGTGCTGATCCTGCCTTTCGTGATACCGGCGCTCCACTCCCTTGTCATCATTTCCGCTTTTCGCCTGCGCGATTTCTGCCGGAACAACGGGGAGGCGAGATTGATTGCGGTCTGCACCACCGGCATCGTTTTTCTGATTTACGGATTAGCCTTGTGGCGTTTTGCCGGTCCAGTTACCTTTCGCCTGATTCGCGGGTTATGACATGAGCAAAGGCAAGAGCCGCTTCGCCGGACTTGAAATCGGTGATCCCGCCCCAATGCAACCCGGTTCCGGAGCGGTGATGCGGGACGCCGCCTATTACCTCGCTGCCGCTCTCGACCGTGAACTTGCGGGCGAACATGACAAGGCGCTCACCCACTACTCGGCGGCGCTCGGCGAAGACCCGCTCTGCATCGAGGCCTGGACGCGGCAGTTGTGGATGCTCCTTTATCTCGACGAAACGCCGGAAGCCTCCATTTGGGCCGACAAGGCGCTTCAATCATTCCCGGCCGATCCGGACATACTCTCCCTCAAAAGTCTTGCCCAGTGGCGAAATGGACTCCGGGAGGAAGCGCGGAATCTGAACGACCACGCCCTTGCGGCCACTCGCGGTTCCGCAAACGTCTGGTTGACCCGTGGGGAAATGCAACTGGACGCCGACATGAAATCGGCCGCCGCCTGCTTCAGGCGCGCCGCCGATTCGCCCGGCATTCCGGGAATGGCCGACCTGCGGGCCGGGGATATCTATCTCCGCTGCGGGAAGTTCGCGGAAGCGGCCGAGCATTATCGCAAGGCGACATGTTCCATCCCGGAATCCGCTTGGGCATGGTACGGCTACGGACGCGCCCAGCGTGCATTGGGCAAAGCCAGGGAGGCGCGAAATTGTTTTGCCCGTGCCGGCAATCTGGCGCCGCGCGATGAGCGCTACCGCAAGGCTGCGAAGGCGAAGCCGGGATGGTTCGGACGCATTCGGGAATGGCTGAGGGGAGGGGCATGAGCGACGATCTGGCGCAGTTTTTCGAAGACCTGCTCGCCGGGGCCAAACATTTAGGCGCCTCGGATATTCATCTCCTCGCCGGCGTGCCGCCGATGCTTCGGGTCAATGGTGAAATCCGCGCGGTGAACAATCGGCGTCCGCTCACGGCGGCGGTTCTTATAGAACTGTCCCGGCTTGTTCTCAAGCCGGAACAACTCGAATGCCTCGAACGCAAACGCGAACTGAGCATGTCCCATCTTTCGCCGCGGGTCGGACGCTGCCGCATCACGTTCTACCATCGCCTGGGCGTTATAGAAATGGCGATTCGGATCGTCGCCACGGATCTCGCGGACCGCGAAACGCTCGGGCTTCCGTCCTTCGTCGATGATGTCATCCTTCAGACTTCAGGACTCGTCCTCATCACCGGCCCGACCGGATCCGGGAAAACAACGACCCTGAACTACATGATTGACGCGATAAACAAGGCGCGAGACGGGAAAATCATAACCATCGAGGACCCGGTCGAATTTTCCCACACCCATAGGCGCTGCATAGTCACTCAAATCGAAGTCGGAACCGATACGACCGGCTTCGCCCCGTTTCTCCGTAGCGCCCTCCGTCTTGACCCTGACGTCATTGTCATCGGAGAAATGCGCGACCAGGAAACAATCGCCACCGCCCTCACCGCGGCCGAAACGGGGCACCTCGTCCTGGGCACTCTCCACACCCCCTCGGCAATAGGAACAGCCGAGCGAATCATAAATGTTTTTCCCGGAGACATGCAGACGCAAATCGCGAATCAGACCGCCAGCACCCTGTTGGGCGTCCTGTCGCAACGCCTCATCCCATCGGTCGAAAAGAGCCGTCTCGTCCTTGCAACCGAAGTCCTCATCGTCAACAGCGCCGTTCGGCACATGATTCGGGAACGCACCTTCTTCAAGCTCCGCTACACTCTCATGTCCGGCGCCAAACAGGGCATGCACACGCTTGAATGCAATTTGGCCAATCTTTATCGCACTGGCTTAATCTCACGCGCCATGGCTTACTCCCACGCCAATAACAGCGCCGACTTGGACGCGCTCCTCAGGGACGCCCCGCAAGAAGAGGTGGAGCCGAAATGAACGGCGCCAAGCGAACCGGGTCGTTTTCATCCAACCGGTTCGCGCTCACCGCGTCACTCCCTGCCAAAATCCACCAGTTCCATGACAGGCATTTCGTCTCCCATGGCCGCAAGACTGAAAAAACCGACAAGGGGAATTTCGGCCGACATCTGGAGGATTAGGTTCTGGTCGTGATTCTTGATGGTGACGATATCGAGCCGCCGCCCCTTGAACTCGACGACGGCGTCGGCGATTTCAACATCGTTCCCGGCCCACGGCGCGTCGCCAGCCTCAAAAAAGCTCCGCAGCGGGATGCGATCCTCCAGCGAATTGATGACCTCGCCATCCTTAAAAAAGTCGGTTTGAATTTTCACGACCCTATTATCTCCCTCGTTCTCGATGCTAGTTAGGGTCATGACCTGTTCGCCCATGATGGTTCTGTATTTTACCCAATCGCCAACCTTGGAATTCGCGAAACCATTGGGGATTCTCGAGACGTCGACGGCGGATGCGGTCGGGGCAAACAAAACGGCGGCGAAAATGAAGCGGAGGAAAAATCTCGGCATATGCATACCTTTCAAAGCGATGTCAGAGAAGCAAACAGGGATTGTTTTCAGTTGATTCGCTCGGGAAGAGCGAACCCGCCCGCCGGGGCGCCAATCCCCCCGCCGGGGGGAGACGAAAGCGGAGGCGGGATCGCGAGTTCCGGAAGCGCTCCAAGTCCGCCGACAGCGGTCCCGGGAGGCGGCGGTTCGGCAAGATCGGGCATTGACCCGTTCGCTCGCACCGTCACCGGGCCGAGCGGAGGATCGGAAGCGGTCGGAGGATGGATTCCGGGTGCGGCCGGTTCCCGATAGGCCGGCAGGCCGACCTCGTCGACGCCTCCGGTCCGCACCTCGCCGCTTCCCGAGACATGGAATTTCCGAAGCCCGGCATTTTCGGGAATCGCCTCGATCGCTCCATGACGCATTTCAAAACGATAGTTATAAAAGCTCGGGTCTCCGGCGAGGGGTGGAGACGCCAACGTATTTGCAAGTTCGCTCTCGCCGCCGGGCTGCGCGCGCGTTTCCTCGAGATAACGCAAAACATTGCGCGCCGCCGCCTCGTTTCGCTCGTTGTCCTCGTTTCTGCCGGCCACCAATTCCCAATCCGACCCGTGCTTCGCCATGCCCATGGCGATCCGGAGTTCCCGCATGGAGACCGGCGCCGCGACGGTGAACATGATTTCCGCCCAATCGCCCAGTACATTGACGGTAAACGAGGACGGCTCGGAGAGAAGCATTTCGCGGGCGCGCGACAAGGGGCCGTATTCGGAAACGAATTCGCGGTAGGCATAGACGGATTTGGATGGTCCGGAAAACATCGCATACGCCGCGGGATAATCGCCACGGCGCAAACTATCGGCAAAGACGGACCATGCGGCGTTCACCGTCGATACGCCGGCTTCGCCGCACCGGCAGACGGAAGCGCCTGCGACGAATAACGACGCGATGGCGCATGCCAGCGCTGCGGTGCCCAGCGATTTCGACGCCACCCCCAGTCTCCTCCCCAAATCCGTTTTTCCCGTCGTTCACTACAATCTGATCGTTACGTCGGCGGTCAGGATCGATTCCCGCGGTTCGATGGTGCCGACGGAGATGACGTAGGTCAAGTTGTCGGCGGGCGGCCTGGATAGAACACGGGCCTCGACAAGCGCCCGTTCACCCTGGGCAATGAAACGGTTGGGAACGCGCACCCCGACGCAGACGCACGAGGAGGACACCCGGCCGATACGCAGGGGGCCGTTTCCTGGCCTGACGATCTCGAACCACTGCGCCGGAGCGGCGTCGCCCGTGCGGGTGGAAGGAATGTCGTAGGCGCGGACCAGTTGCATGCCGCCGGTTTGAGGCGCGAACGCGGACGGCTGGACTGTCTCGTAAAGCGCCGGGTACGCCGAAGTCGGCGCGGCGACCGGGGGAACGTAGACGGTATTCTGCGCCGGCGGAGCGGCGCTGGCATAATTCGCCGGAGCGTAAGCGGGCGGCCCAAAAGAAGAACCCGTCGCCGTTTCACGAAAAGGGGCGGGAAGCTCGGGCACCGGAACGACCGGCGGCGGCGCGGAACTGTTATACATTGGCTGCTGATCATATGCCGAAAACGTCGCCTGGGGGTTAGGTTGATACGGCTCGGCCGCCGGCGGCTGATACGCGGGAGGCGAGTACATTCCGGGCATGGCGGTCTGATAGGCCGGTTGCGGATACGATCCCGGCGCGGGAGGATAAAGATTTCCGACCGGAGTCGAGGACACGACCGCGCCTGACATGTTGACGGTCACCGACGGCGGATCCGGCATGACGGCCCGACCAGGCGGCACAACCCAGCATACGCCGGTTGCGGGCCTGACATACGCGGGCGAATATTCTGTTTGATAAGTGGTCGTGTAGGTGTAGGATTCCGGCATCGGGGCGGCCGACGGCGCGTAAACCATTGCCTGATTCGCAGGCGGCGCATTGCGCGGTTGGGGGCTGGACAGCGGATACATGGATACGGCGCCCGGCGTCGGGGAATAATTCCTCATGGCGGGCGCGGGATCTCCCTGGTTCGCCGGGATCGCCGACGCCCGGTGCGAAGGAGCGTCGGCGGAGTCAAACCTGTTTGTGGAGTTGCGGCAACCAGGAAGCGCCGCCATGCTTATTGCAACAACGCCGGCGAACAAAGAACGAAAAACCATGTTTCTCATGGCGCGTCCTCCACTATTCTCCCGAAAGGCGGCGCATATTCCATCGCGAAACCGCAACCGCCAATCCGGGATTATATTTTCCCGCTTTTCCTTCCGCACGCAATAGTCGACCGCTAAAGAAAATCGGGCCAACCACCGCCCGATTTCCTTTAAAGATTCAACCGTATTCGTTTTAACGGGGTGTTTGTCGCCAACTCGCCCCAAGTGTACTTTTGGAGAAAATCGGGCCAACCACCACCCGATTTCCTCCAAAGATGTTACTGCTTACGGACCAATGGGTTGATTTTCTCCAAAAGTCCACCATCAATACATTTCCCCGGGTGCTTTCTTCAGTGCGCCCGTAAATCGGGCGCAATTCCGGATGCCCGGTTTTGAGCATCCGGAACACCCAACTTGAAATGCGAAACCATCTGCCGCAACTCCTCGGCCTGCCGCGAGAGCGTCCCGGCCGAAGCTGCCATTTGTCGGGCGTTTTGCGAATTTTCCTGTATCACCGAATCGAACTGTCCAAGGCTGCGCACGATCTCCGACACCGCCGCCGACTGGGAGTTCGAGGCGTCGACGATGTTCTCGAACAGCCGGGCGACCTTCGCCGTGGTGTCGACAATCTCCCGGAATTCCTTGTCGGAGTGCTCGGCCAATTTTCCGCCGGTTTCCATAAGCGAGAGCATCGACGCGACCATGTCGTCCGTTTCATGCGCCGCTTCGGCGGAGCGCGTCGCGAGGTTTCGGACCTCGTCGGCGACCACCGAGAAGCCCTTTCCCTGCCTTCCCGCGCGCGCCGCCTCCACCGAGGCGTTGAGGGCGAGGAGGTTGGTCTGGAACGCGATGCCGTCGATGATCTTGACGATCGAGGCGATCTGCTTGCCCGCATCCCGGATTTCCGACATGGCGGCGGCAAGCTGGGTCACCGATTCGTAACCGCGATGCGCGGCGTTGCTGCCGGCGACGGCGAGCGCATTGGCGCCTCTTGCGTTGACGGCGTTCTCCTGGGCCTGGCGGTCCACCATCTCGGCCGTTTCGGATATCTCCTTGATGACGGTTTCAGACGTCTGCACGCCCTGGGAAAGGGATACCGAGACGTCCGACATGGCTTCCACGCCGAAGCCGACTTCCTCCGTCGCCTGGTTCACCTGCGACAGCGCGTTTTTGTTGATGCCCACCATGGCGTTAAATGCCTTCCCGAGTCGGTCCATGTCGGAACGGAGGGGAATGGTGCGGGTGTAGTCGCCTTTGGCGAGCGAGTTGGCCAGGTCAAGCTCGTCCCGACGCGCCGCGATCAGGTCGTTCAGGGAGCGGGCGAGAAGACCGATCTCGTCGCCGCGCTTCAGCGCGGGCGCGGAAACGTCGGCGGTGATGGCGTCGCCGATGGCCAGCCGGGACATATAGCCTGCCATGCTCTTGATCGGGCGGCTGATATGCCAGGCCATCCAGATGGCGATGAGAACGACGACAACGGTGAGAATGACGGTGGTGACTCCCAATTGCGCGACGGTGCTGGCCAGGTTTTCCTCGACGGACTTGACCAGCCGGGCCTCGGTTTCCCGGGCCGGCATGGTGAAGTATTCAAGGCCCGAACCGATGGCCACGAAACCGAAGCCGCGCCGCGAAAACCCGTTCTCCGGGGACGGCGCGTATTGACCCGTATAATAGGGAATGGCGCCGGCGGTGTTCAATTTGTACAGGCCGCTCCACAGGATGTAGAACGATCCGGACCCGCCGCCCTCGGTGAGATCCATCCATCCCGTGCACTGCGGCGCGTTGTTGAGATAGCGCCCGTCAAGACCTACCAGGCTGCTGCGGGTCAGTTCGGGGGCCGGATTCTTGGTTCTGGACTGTTCGTGGAATTCGGGGTAGTCCTTGACGTAATCCGTCCACTTTTTCACGCCGCTTTTTTTCCAGCCGTCGTATATGGACGATTCGAGCCATGGGATCTGCGGGTCGCCCGTTTCCGGGTCGAACCCGACAATGGAATGGTGGCGGGGGTGGCAGATGCTGCGGCATTTGTAATCCCAGATGAAGGCGTAATTGCCTTCGTATGCGGACGGCAATTCGGAGTACCGTTCGTCCATGGGGGTGATGTGGTCCACGAATTCCATGATATGGTCGTGGTTCAGGGCAAAGGTGACGTATCCCGAAACCGCCCCGTCCTCGCCGGCGACCGGCGTGGCCCAGCGGACAATGCCCTCGAATCGCCTGCCGTTCGGGTTCTCCTCGCCGGCAAACGCCTGTTCCTCCGGTTTATATTCTATCGGATAGCCCCGCTTCTCGGCGGCCGCGGCGACCGCGCCGGGGGTGTACATGCCGATGTGGTTCGTGCCGGCATAGGCGCCGATGACGTCGGAGACATAGATGTCGCCGGGGCGCAGGGTTTTCAGTTTGTCGAAATAGGTTTCCGCCTTTACGAAGGTGTTTTCGCGCCTCGATACGTCCTTTTTCTCCGGATCCATGCGGTGGCGCCGCTTGGGGGAATCCTTGGCAACCACCTTGACGAGTTCCCGTCCGTCCAGGTCGATAAAAGTGATTTCGTCGTACAGCGGGGCATTGACGTATGCGAACGGTTCGGCGGGAATGGCATGGAATCCGTCCCGATCGTTGTTCTCCGCATTGGTGGAGACGCCGGGGCGTCCGGCGGGCGGCGATTCCGCATTCACCCACTCGCTCCCGTCCGGCGACAGTTCCCATTTTCCCGGTTTGACCAGCCGTTTTCTGGCATTATCGATAAAAGCGCTGAATGTTTCCTCGCTTGGCGGACGGTTGGCCAGGTAGAGGATGTCGGCGTCGCGGCCATAGAGGAAGTCCGCGACCTGCCGCGCCGTGTCGGTAGTCATGCGCTCGATGTTTTGGGTCGCCCTGGCGTTGAGGGAGGAGGTCGAATCCATGACCGCGATTTCCTTGAGCTTGTCGCCCAAAAACAGGAATTGGCGCCAGGCGATGAAGGTCAGGATAATCAACGGGACGACCTTCACCACCAGGAAAATCGCCACCAGTTTAGTCTGCATGGACAAGCCAAGCCTGTCCATCATGTTGGAAAACATGCGCGAAATGCCTTTTAGCATTACAAGCCTCTTGATGGCGACACGCCAAGCGCTGGCCGGAAAAAATGGAGCATCCGATACAATACGTTGTTCAATGTCGTTCGAAAACGCTTTAGCGCTGACCGCGTTTCGACGGGGAACAGGCGGCTTCTATTATGTTGAGCGCATGGCCGGAGGTTCTGGCAAAGGTATTCACCACGTCCATGAATACCACTCCCGAGCGGATGTCGCAGCTCCCGGCCTCGTGGCGCCGCTCGTGATTCTTCCGCAATTCGCTTGCCATGGATTTCACCGACTTGTCCAGGCGTTTCCCGTCGACGAGGATTTTTTGCCGCATAATGGCCCCGCCGCCGGAGACCTCGATGCCGTCCGCGTTGGCGGTCACCGCCTTTTCGGCGAGTTGCAAGATCTCGCCGACCAGCGCGCTCATCCGCTCCATGTCCACGGTCGCTTCCGGAGTGAACGGGAGCGACCGTTTCTTCACTCTGCGTCCAAGCTTTGAAAGATGCCTGCCGAGATCGGCGACCCGCTCGACGTCATTGACGCTGCGGATCATCCTGGGCAGAAGTTCGGACTGGGCGTCGGTGAGGCCGGCGAGTGATATGTTCGACAGGTAGGTGGTGATGGCGAGTTGCAATTCGTCGGTCTCGCGTTCGAGCTCCCTTGCGGAGGCAGCCGCCTGGTCCCAGTCGGGAGCGTCCGTCGACGCCAGCGCGGTGAATCCGTCGGATTGGGCTTCGCGGCCCTTGCCCAGCATGACGCCGATTTCCGCCCATGCCTGTTGAATAGCGAGCGACGGCGTGGCGAGCAGGTGCGGTTCCAGCACCCGCCGCTGTTCCATCCTCTTTTCCTCTTCCGGGGATTTCGGCCGGATGATAAGGCGGCAGAGCGAAGCGAAGAATGTAACGAACGGCAGGAAAATCAAAGTGCAGGAGACATTGAACAGGGAATGGGCGTTGGCGAGAAACCGGGGAAGGTTTTCGCCGCGAAACGCCTCGCCGGGGGTGAAGAGGTTCGCCAGTTCCATGAAAATCGGCCTGCCGGTTTGCCCGGGCCACTGGATGTAATTGAGCGCCATCATGATCAGGACGCCGCAGACGTTGAAGAGCACGTGGAAGCAAGCGGCGCGTTTGGCCGCGGTGCCCGACCCGATCGCGGCGAGAACCGCAGTGATGGTGGTGCCGATGTTGTCCCCCAGAAGGATGGCGAACGCGGCGTAAGGGTCGATAAGCCCGGCGCCGGCCACAGCCATGAGCATGCCGATGGTGGCGGCGGAACTTTGCAGGATAAGGGTGGCCGCCAACCCTACGGAAATCGCCTTGAGGAACTGGAGCATGGGAACGTAGCCGCTCGGCCCCGGAACGCAGTTCAGGCCTTCGAACAGCGAGATCATGGTCGTGGAGGAGCGGAGCTGGCCCATCATGCCGGACATGATGTTCATGCCAAGGAACAGGATGCCGAAGCCGACAATGATGCCGGCCCAGTATTTCACCGTCTGCCGGCGGGCGAAAAACGTGATCGCCACGCCGACGGCGATGGCGGGCAGGGCGAGGTTGCTAAGTTTGAAAGCGATGATTTGCGCGGTGAGGGTGGTGCCGATATTGGCGCCCATGACGACGCCGATGGCCTGCTCAAGCCGCATGAGCCCGGCGTTGACGAAGCCGACCACCATGACCGTGCAGGCGGAGGAACTCTGAACCAGGGCGGTCACAACCGCGCCGGCGCCGACCGCCATCACCCGGTTGTTGGTAAGCAGGTTCAGAAGCGACCTGAGCTTGTCCCCGGCGACGAGTTGAAGGCCGTCCGACATCATCCGCATACCGAAGAGAAACAGGCCGACGCCTCCGAGGAGGGACACGATGATGTTCCACCAGTCGATGGCGAAGAAGCCGACCGGGAGGACGTAATTGACGGCCGAAATCCCGGGAATGCCGGAGACGACGGAAATGCCGATTTCGCCCGGGCCCTGCGTGTCGCCGAGATTGACGTCGGTGAAGGCGTAGCCGTCCGCGTCCGTTTTCGCCGCGACGTTCGAAAGGGTCGCGCCGCCCGGATTGAGGCGCAGGTCGAAGCGCACCTCGCCTTGATCCCCGGCCAGATAAATGCCGGGCGCGGATTCAAGCCTGACGGACAGCCGCTCATCGAGCCGGGCGCCGACCCAGCCGTCCTGCGACGCGCCGGCGACGACGACTCCGCCAAGAACGTCCAGCTGGACGGATTCGATCTCGGGATGGCCCTGAACGCCAGCGGAAATGCGGTAAAGCCCCGGTTTGTCGCCCACGATGAATTCCGCCGTTGCCAGGCCGCCGGCGTCGGTCGACGCTTCGGACTTCCCGAACCTGGCGTTGGCGTTTTCCGGCTGTTTTATGATGCCGAACGCGACGGTCGCCCCTTTCGCGGGAAGCGACCTGCCGCGTCCGTAAACGTGGAAGCGAAGTTCCCGGGACAGCGGTTTCCCAAGCGCGCCGGCCATCACCGGATAACCGTCGAAGAACAATTGCGCGGGAACAACCGGGGCGTCGTCCCCGCAACCGGAGAGCAGGACGGCGAACAAGGCTGAAACAAGATGCGCCGCCACCAGCCTCGCCCAGGAAATGGGCGGGAAAATCGAATTCATACGCAATCCTAATTATGTGGAATAAAAGCCATCCTTGAGCTAATATTCTACCACTGCGCCGCGGCGCCGTCAATGTTCGCTAGCAGTTCAAGTAATTGCCTTCGCGGCTTCTTCTGTTATTCTTGACAGGCAGGCATTCCGATGGGAGCATATCGTGACAACGGAAACCGTCAGGCGGCATTTATCCCGGTTTGGCGTCGAGGAGCGCATCCGGACGCTGGACAGCGACACCAAAACCGTCCCTCGCGCCGCGGAGGCGATCGGCGTCGAACCGGACCGGATCGTCAAAACGCTTGCTGTTCGGGTCAAGGGAAAGAACAGGGTTTTGGCGATCGCCGTCAAAGGAACGGCGCGCCTCGACAACGCGAAGTTCAAAAAAACCTTCGGCGGCAAGGCTGGGTTCATCGCGGCGGGGGAGTGTCTCGAACTTACCGGGCACCCCCCGGGCGGCGTTTGCCCGTTCGGCCTCAAGGAAGGCGTGGAAATCTACCTTGACGAGAGCTTGCGCGATTTCGGTATCGTGTACCCGGCTGCTGGCGCGGCGGACAATTGCATCGCCGCCGCCATCGGGGAGTTGGAGATCTGGTCCGGAGGCGAGTGGATCGACGTCTGCGTATAGGCGAATCCGGACGATTGGTCATTGATGCGCTTGCCGCATCTATTTTTGCTGGTGAGGAGGAGGAGGCGAGGATGGCCGCCATGCAATCGGAAGCCGTTATTATTGGACACTTGTGCCTGGACATTTTTCCCGGATTCCCGATTGGCGGGAAGTCCATTTCCGATATTTTCATCCCCGGCAAGCTGATTGACATCGATGGCGCGGTATTTTCGGTCGGCGGGGCGGCCAACAATACCGGGCAGGCGCTCCACCGCCTCGGTTTTCCGGTGAGCATCATCGGCAAGGTCGGCGACGATTTCTTCGGGGAGGCCATCCTCAACACCATCCGCAAGACCGACGAACGCCTGGTGCGGGACATGATCATTTCCCCGGGCGAGGGGAGTTCCTTCACCCTTATCCTCAACCCTCCCGGCATAGACAGGGTTTTCCTCCACGCCGCCGCCACCAACTCCACCTTCGTCTCCGACGATGTCCCGCAGTCGTCGCTGGACGGACCGCGGCTCATGCATTTCGGCTATCCGCCGCTCATGCGCAATTTTTACCTCAACGACGGGGAGGAAACGAAGAAGCTGCTGCTGCGCGGCAAAAAGCGCGGCTTGACCACCTCGCTCGACATGGCGCGGCCGGATCCGGACGCGCCGGCGGGCAAGATCGACTGGCTGCGTTTCCTCGAAAACGTGCTTCCGGATGTCGACGTTTTTCTGCCTTCGGTGGATGAAATCACCTTCATGCTGGAACGCAAGCTGTTCGACGAAATCCTGTTGCGTTCGGGTAGCTCCAATCCGGCGGCGTTCATGGACATGGACACGATATCCGCGATCGCCGATCGCCTTCTCGCGATGGGGCCGGCCATCGTCTGCCTTAAGCTGGGCAACCAGGGGTTTTACCTGAAGACGACCGCGAGCGCGGAACGCCTCGGCGACATGGGCCCGCTGACCCCGACTGACCGCGCCGCCTGGCTGGGCCGCGAATTGGTCACGCCGTGCCGGACCGTCGTCGTCGCCGGCACCACCGGCGCGGGCGACAGCACGATCGCCGGCTTTTTGGGCAGCCTGCTCAAGGGAATGTCTCCCGAGGAGGCGGCCATGATGGCGGTGGGCGCTGGCGGCGCGAGCGTAGAGAAGATCGATTCCAGTTCCGGCATTCCCAGCTGGGAGGCGGTAAAGGAACGCCTCGACAAGGGTTGGCCGCTCGATGAATCGGCTCTCATTCCAGCCGATTGGAAGGCGCTCCCCGGAGGCGTCTGGTCCGGGAACTGATTGCCTGGGCATGATTCAAAAGTCCACTTGCGGCCTTTCCTATCCAATTCACGCAAACTCGGATTTTCCCTGAAGATTCCCCCTTGTTCATCCGATAAAGTAGAAAGCTGGGACAATCGACCGGTTCCGGGCTGCTTCGTGCGAGCAAGTCAAATGGGTCATTTGACAGAAAGGGTATTCTGTGTCTACATTGAGCCGGATCAATCACGCCGACATCAACGCCTTCCTGGTGTATCTCGCCAGCGTAAGGGGCATGTCCGCGCACACGGTCAGGAATTATGGCGTGGATCTGGCGCAGTTTTTAAATCATCTGTCGGACGCTGGCCAGGCCGATCTGTTTCCCGATCAGGTGACGCACATCATGATCCGTTCCTTCATGGCGGAGCTTGACGCCAAGGGTTCTTCCCGCCAAACGATCGCGCGGAAAATCGCCGCTTTGCGCAGTTTTTACAAGTACCTCCAGCGCCAGGGCCGCGTCGCCGGCAATCCAGCGCGCGTCATCCACACCCCGAAGCTCGAAAAGAAGATTCCTACCTTCCTCACCATCCCGATGATGGAAAAGCTTCTCTCCGCGCCCAACTGCGGCGCCTTCACCGGCAGCCGCGACAAGGCGATTCTGGAATTGATTTACAGCGCCGGCTTGCGCTCCTTCGAATTGGTCGGGCTTGACCATGACGACCTCGACCTCGACCGCCGCCTGTTGCGCCTCAAAGGCAAGGGAATGAAGGAACGCATCAATCCGATGGGCCGTTTCGCGGTGCAGGCGCTCGAGGACTACCTTGCCCACAAGACCATCCATCCCGACCGCGCCCGTTTCGACACTAAAGCGGTGTTCCTGAACTTCCGGGGGCAGCGCCTCACCACCCGTTCCGTGCGGCGGATGCTGTCCCACTACGCCTCGCTTGCTGGGCTTCCGGATGACGTCTCTCCGCACACCCTCAGGCACTCCTTCGCCACGCATCTGTTGCAGCGCGGGGCGGACCTGCGCGTCGTCCAGGAGCTTCTCGGCCACGAGAATATTTCCACCACCCAAATCTACACCCACATCACCGCGAACGAGATGCAGCGCATCTATCTCGAGAGTCATCCGCGCGCCGACGAGCCGCTCGACGCCGAAATCCAGATCTCGGCCGAATCTGCAATCGCGCCGCTTGCCGCAAAGACGGCGTAACGCGTCCCGAAAACGTCACTTCCAAGAGATGTTGTCAAGATGTTTTGTCCAAACGCCTAAAATTTTTATCGCCGCACAAGAAAAGCTTCCTCAAACAAATCTGTGGCACAAATCGGGCCTTGGGAGATTCCCGAGTTGATGAAATGGCGCCAGCATAAGGGTTTTCGTGGTCCTGTAGCCGTATGCCATCTTGATTCGAGTTCGTCCCTTGTCGTTCAAGCCCTCGGTTATGCCATTGTTGTACTCCTTGCCGGCCTTGAACCAGTTCAGCAAAAGGTCGTGGTGCGACCGGAGCATCTGCGCCTTCTTCTTCATTGGTTCGATGCGGCTACGCATCGCCATCCGGCACCATGACGACAGGAACTTCCCGGCACTGGCCGCGTAGCTGTACTCCCAGAATTGCTGGAACTCCTCCTTCATCAGGTACGCCTTCACCGACCGCAGGTTCATGGCCAGGAGTTCCCGAAGGCGAAGCTCCTGCTTGTCGGTCAGGTTTTCCGGCCGCTTCAGGAAGCACCAGCGGCTGTGGACCAGGCACTCCTCCCGCTTCTCGGATTTCAGCCGTCGGAACTCGTCTCGTCTCGCCGCGTCGCGTCGATCGCTTCCCCGAGGTGTTTCATCACGTGGAAACGGTCCAGGATGTTCAGGGCCTTCGGCGCCCGTTCGGCTATGACATCCAGGTACGGCCGCCGCATATCGGAGCAAACAAAGCGAAGGCCGTCCGATAACTCCCGCCCGAACAGGGTGAAGAAGCGCCCCAGCGTCGCCTTTGTCCGGTCGAGCCCTATCCACAGGAGGCGCCGATTCCCGTGGTCGAGTTGGTAGACCAAGGTCAGGTACTTCTGGCCGTGGCTGTAGGACAACTCGTCCACCCCGATGGCGCTAACACCCGACACCTCCCGATGCGCCATGCCCCACGACACCACATACCCCACCGCGTCGGAGACGATGTGCCAACTCACCGTGAACATCCTCGCCACCCTGTCCCACGACATCTCTTCCGCCCACCGCGCCAGAAAGCAAGAAAAGGCCAAGGTCACTTGAGTGTGGACTTTTGGAGAAAATCAAACAAACCGCCGTTTGATTCTCTCCAAAGTTTCTTGGGTTTACATTTTGCGTCGGGAATTATTGCAAGGTCGGCGGCATCGCCCGACCTGACGAAAAATCAACCCATTGGTCCGTAAGCGGTAACATCTTTGGAAGAAATCGGGCGGTGGTTGGCCCGATTTCCTCCAAAAGTCCACTCTAACTACTTGTCGAAAAGTCCGGGCTGGCGAAAAAGCAGGTCCTCCGGCTTGAGGGCGACGCCGAGGCGGACAAGAACCCGCTCCACGACCCGCCCGGCGAGACCGTCGGAAAACAGTTCACGGGGCGCCTTGTTGACCGAAGAAATAACTGTTGCGTGGCTGCGGCCGCCGAAATGGGCTCCAAGCTCGGCATATCCCCCGCCAGCCAAGCGTCGACACAGCACCATGGCGATCTGCCGCGCCCGGCGAATAGCCGCGCCGCGGCCGCGGCCGGTCACCGCTTCCGGTGAGATCCCGAATTCGTCGGCGACGGCGCGGACGATATCCGCGTAAGCGAGAGGGCTTTTGCGCCTTCCCGGGGCGTCCACCTCTAGCGCCATGCGGATGCAGCCGACCGTCGGTTCCATGCCGCCGAATTCTATGAGCGCGGCGAGGCGCTGCACCGTGCCTTCCAGGCGACGGACATTGCCGGAAAGCTCGCGCGCCATGAGGCTAATCGCCGCTTCGGGAAGTTCGATTCCCCGTTCCCGCATTTTGTTGGCGATGAGGGATTGACGGGTGGCCTCGTCTGGCAACGAGAGTTTGTCGACAAAGCCGGCGCCCAGACGACCGAGAAGCTTCGCGTCCACGCCATCAAGCTCGGACGGCGGAGCAATGGCGCCGAAGACGATCTGCTTTCCGCACGCGATCAGTTCGTCGATTAAACCAAGGAGTTCGCTTTGGGAACTGACCTTTTTCCCGACTCCAAAAGACTGCAACTCGTCCACAACGAGAACATCGCATTGCCGGTAGTAGTCCCGAAACTCCTTGATGCGTTTGCAAGTCGCGGCAACGGAAAAATCATCGACGAATTTCTCGCAGGTGACGTAGACGACGGACGCATCAGGCCGGTCGGCGACAATCGCGTGACAGATCGCCTGGAGAAGGTGGGTCTTGCCCACCCCGTGCTGGCCGCAGAAATACAGTGGATTGTATTCGCCAGGCCTTTCGACCGCCCTCAATCCGACCGCATGGGACAGACGGTTGGAAGCGCCCACAATGAACGAGTCGAATGTGAAATCGGGGTTAAGGCGAACCGGACGCGGCCATAAACGTTTCGCCTCGGAGCCGTCCGACCCGCAGTTGTCGGCTGCAAGGCTGACCTCCACATTTTCGTTGCGCATCATCTCCTGGTCCTTGCGGAACCGGGCGAGCAAACGCGGAGAGACGGCGATGGACACTTCCGCCGGCCTGCCAATCGCGGCCGCGACCGCCTTGGTCAAAACGTCAAGATAGGCGGTTTCGATCCTGCTTTTAAAAAAACGATTCTGAACGCCAAGATCGACCCGGTCATCCCCGCAGGTCATGATTTCCGCGCCGGAGAACCACTGATCAAAGATGACATCCGGAATGCGTTGTTTGAGTTCTGCCTGGATTTTGACCCAGACTTCCTCCGCGACCAAAGACAATACAACCCCCTTCCCAATTAAAGGGAATTTAAGTTTGTTGACGGCAATTATTTGCATAATAAAATCGGAAATGCGTCAAACATCAAGGCGGAGGCATGAACGAGGCATCCAACTGTTCAATCTCCGCGATGATTGAATAGTACCCTCTTTTCCCGGTAAGTCAATCCAGGAAACGTCCGGTCTACTAACAATCATCAACCGATTTTTTTATTTCATGTTTTATAAAAAGTTGCAATACGGTTAGAACATTATTTACTCTAGAAAAATACTAATTTAAGAAGATAAATTTTATCCGATGGTACATACATATCTGTCAACTAAAACCGTAATAGTCATAAGTCCCGAATAAAACTCGGATTTAAAAAAAATAGACGCCCGGCGGGCGGGCGTCAACTCAAATCGTTATTCGCGGCGAAAAAAAATTATTGTTCGCAATTCGCTTAATTTCAACATGTTATGAGATCAGAGATTCGCTACATCCACCCATCCCGAGAAAACCAGACGCGCGCCGCCTTCAAGGTGGACTTGCTCAGCTGTCGCGTCCCGCAATTCAAAATATACCATAAGTTCTTCTCCACTAGCGGTTTTGAGCGTTATAGGGCTCTTCCAGGAGAAAAATGTCCCGGCTACGATACTGGTGGCGACGCACCCGGTGCCGCAGGCAAGGGTCTCCCCTTCCACGCCTCGCTCATAAGTCCGGATGAGAATCAATCCGTCATCGCCGAAGGTGAAAAAATCCACATTCGTCCCGGCGGGGGCGAAATACTCGTGATAACGGATCATAGACCCGATGCGTTGCACGTCCGTCCCGGCGATATCGTCGATCTTGACAACGGCATGTGGAACACCGGTGTTGAGGCTCCACAGTGTCGTTTTCCCGCCGTCCACTTCCAGTTCGACCGAGCCGGAAGGCAGGATCGCGTCCGTAAGCCGCACCTTGGCGCCGCGCTCGGTAAGCTGCGCCTTGATCGGTCCGGCCAGCGTTCGAAAGGTCATTTCCCTGCCAGCCGCTCCCACCTTGTGGGCGAACCGCGCGACGCACCGCGCGGCATTGCCGCACATCTCCGCACGCGAACCATCGCGGTTGTAAAAATCCCAGGAAAAATCCAATTCCTTGTCGGGTTCAAGAAAAACCATTCCGTCGGCGCCTATTCCAAGCGCCCGTCGGCAATAGTTCTTCACCAAACCAACCTTGCGGGCATCGGGGATATCTCCCGACCGGTTGTCGATCAAGATGAAATCGTTGCCCGCGCCTTCCATCTTTTCGAAGTTTATCTTCATCAAGCGCCTTTATCTTGCGCCGGGCGTTGGCCCGGCTGGTTCCGTTACTGGGAAACATATGGAGGAATGACGATTTCCGTGCCCACGGTCAGGCGATTGGGATCGGGAATGACCCCGAGATTGGATTCATGGAGAAAACGCCAGCCCGCGCTTGAGCCGTAAAAACGCAATGCTATCGAAGATAGGGTATCGCCAGGCGCGACCCTGTACGTCTCTCCTTCAAAACCTTCCGGATCAAACACGGATCCGGGCTGGACTCCCGACTGGAGTTCGGTGTTCGGCGCAAGGGGTTGGGCACCGCCGGCGGCCGCCGCGACTGTCTCGCGGGGCGGAAGCTTGATTTTCGTCCCGACAAGCAGGTGATCGGGGTTGCTGATGACGTCCCGGTTGAGAAGGTAGATATTGTCTGCCAGCGCCATGGAGCCAAGCTCGCGCGACGCGATCCGGCTCAGGGTGTCGCCTGGCAAAACTACATAAATGCGGAGCGGAGCGGAGGAGCCGCCGCTTCCGAACGTCGGCGCGGGAGGCGGATTCGATGTCGCGGTCCGGGATTCGGTCGCGGATGTTCCCCCTCCGGCGGGCCGCAGGCGCAAGGGCGCGTCCTGCGCCGAACGGGGGGGGGCGGCTACGGGTTCCGGAAGCGCGGGACGCGTCGGCGGCATGGCGGGCTCGGTCCGGAGCGCGACCACCGGCGGTTGCTCGAGCGGCGCAAAAGTGTCGTCGATCGATTGGGAACCGGGCGGGGGCGGCAGCGACACGCCGGCCACGGAAGCGTCTCCGTTTCCGCCGGGTCTCGGGGATGCCGCTTCGGCAACAAGCGTCGTGTCCGGCAACAAACCGGTGATCGCGCCGGAGGGTTTCGTCGCCGTCTCCTCAATGGAACCGGCGGGGGGCGGGCGCAATGCACCCAGATCGTCTCTTCCGCCCACGGCGAGCAATCCTTCGGCCAGATTCAGCTCGCCGGACGAGGACGACGAGGCGCCACCGCCGGGATCGGGAAGATCGACGCCGATGGGGGCAGGCAACCCGGGCACTCCGATCTGCGTGAACCGGTCGCTGGAGGATTTCTCGGCGCCGTCGCCCATGGTCATGAGCGGCAGGCCCGGGACATCGCCCCTTGGTTCCGCCGAACCGCCGTTTGAAACCGGCACCGGGACCGTGCCGGAGGATGCCGCCCCGTCGGCGGCGGTGGTCTGCCGGTTTTTTATGACGTAACCCATATACACGAAAAAGCACAACAAAACCCCGACAACCAGGGTCAGGTGCCGGGCCGCACTGGGATTGACCATGGGTACGCCTCCATGACGGAAGGAATTCTGCATGTCGTGGCGAGATGCCGCCTCCGGGTTCACATGCGCACTAACACCAAGCGTCGAGGTTCGAGTATATGAATTTCGAGACCCCGGTTCAAGCGGTCTTATCGCACCGCGGAGATTCTTCTCCACAAAAGCAATCCGAAAAGAAGCGACAGGACATCCGGGATCCAAATCACCCAATAGGGGAGCAGGCCCCTTGAAACTTGCATCTCGCCGGACTTGAGCAACAGGAAGAAGATCGCCGATACCGCGATTCCGGTCGCGAACGATGTCGCCATGCTCCCCCGGGTACGCATCCCCAGCGGGATGCCCATGACCGCGAAAGCCAAGCACGAAAAGGCCAGGGACAGGCGCATGTTGATCTCCGCGGTGCGGTTGCGAATCACCCGGCCCAATCGGTTGTATCTGTTCTCGGTCTCGCTCCGCTGCGGTTCCGGGAGATCCTCGATCCGCCTGCCGATCGCCTCCATCTCGGCGCGCCTTTCCATGGCTTCGCGCCTAGTCTCCGACAGCATGAGGATGGGCCAGAACGCGGTCCGATTGCTGTGGATGCTGACGTTCGGGCGGTTGCTGAGCACCACCCGCTCCTCGCCCGATTCGCTGTCCGCGACGAAGGATTTGTTGATCTCGGTTTCGTGCAAATCCTGGAACACCGGCTTCGAAATGGACATTTTCAACACCAACTGGTTCAGTCCGTCGTCGGAAAAGTCCCGAATTACATGGTCGCGGGCTACAAGCCGCTTCGTCGGATAGGGGAACCGGCGATCCCACAGCCCGCCGGGTTGGTTGTCGGGCCGCGCGAACCGGGTGATGTCGACCGGCGACCGGCCCTGCGGATCGCGTTCCGCGTCCAGTTTCGACATGGCGGTGTATTCCTCCCCGGTGAGGACAGTTATGTTTCCCGGCCTGGTCATCATCCGCATGAGGATATTGGCCTGGTCCTCTACGACCAGGCGCTCGATGTTGCGGATCGCCGGCATAATGGCGACCTCGTTGAGGGTGAGGGTGATGAATATCGCCAGCACCGAGACCAGAAGGGCGGGGACGACCAGCCACAACGGGCTGATGCCGCCCGCGTACGCGGCCATGATTTCGTTGTCCTTGGCGAGCCTGCTGTAGCAGAGGAGGATTCCGGTGATGATTCCGAGGGGAAGCACAAAGGGGCAGATAAGGGGGAGGAAATTCGGCGTCACCTTGAGCATGGTGTAGGCGCCGACGCCGTCGCGAAGCACCTGGCCGGCGAAGACGGCCATGAGAATCAGTGAAAACACCGCCGTCGCCAGCACCACCCCCCTGACCAGCTCCCGCATGACGTACCCGGGCAGAATGAACAGCGCACCGAACGAGCGCCGCGCCGGCGCGGTCGAATAATCCCATTCGCCGCCGGGAGTGATATAATAAAAGCCTGTCGCGCCGACCGGAGCCGTAGGAGGAGTCCCTCCGCCCAGTCCGTCGAAGGTGGGATTTCCGTCTTTCGCCATGCGGGACTCCCTTCCGGGTTAGGACCCGACGCAAAGTAACGTTTGCACTCGGGGAGCGACGAGACAACGCTAGCCAAGCACATAACCGGAAGATGTGTAAAATTTATTTCGCGTCGGCCCCTTACGGTCCGGGGATCGCTACTCCCGGCGTATACGCTCGAAATCGGGCGCCGGGTCATTTCCCGTTTCGCGGGGCCAGCAACTTTTCCTTGAAAAATGCGGCTTCGGCCGCAACGTCCCTGGCTTTGGTAATCGCCGTGCAAATGGCGAGCCGACGGGCGCCGGCCGCAAGCACGAAGTCCACCGTTTCGCGGTTCACCGAACCGATCGCGAAAAACGGCAGCTTGTCCCATTTCGCGGCCCAATCCACATACTCGACGCCGACCGCGCGGCGATGCTTCTTGGTGTTCGTCTCGTACACCGGACCGACGCCGATGTAGTCGGCGCCGTCGGCCAAGGCCCGCTCCGCCAATGCCGGCTCGGACGTCGACCGTCCGACGATTCGGTCGGGGCCGAGAATCCGCCGGGTCAGATGAACCGGCAGATCCCCCTGCCCGCCGTGGACCCCGGCCGCCCCGACCAGCGCCGCGATGTGCGGGCGATCATTGATGGTGAGAAGCGCCCCGCCTTCGCGGCAAAGACCCGCCATTTTCGATGCGAGCCGGAAAAACTCGCCATCCTCCATGTTTTTTTCACGCAACTGGATCATGTCCGCGCCGCCGCCGATGGCTTCGCGCGCGGTGACCAGCGGATCGGATAGGCATAACTCGGTCGTGACCAATACATACAACAGCGCTCGGTTCAAGGCGGCGCGCGCCGACGGATTCGCCTGCAGCAACGGCTCGACCACATACACTTCGTACCGGAGCGCCTCCAATTCGGCCGCGGCGCCGGGATCGATCAGCTTGCCGTATTCGGAAAGCGCGCGCAGCGCCTCCTCCGCCCGGCGCAAAGCGGCGTCGCGAACCGCACCGGCATCGCGTCGCGCCATCTCGCCTTCGGTTTTCGCGGCGCGGCCAACGTCGCCCAGTATGTCCCGGGAAGCGGAAAAGCGCACTCCCCCGAGTCGCGCCTCCAACCCGTTTCTCGCCTGCGCGAGGCTATGCCGCGCGCGCTTGAGGCGCTCCGACGCGCCCGGCGCGTCGATGACGAAGCGGGCGTATTCCTCTGCGGCGCGCAACGCTTCCCCCGCGCGATTGAAATTCGCGTCGAGAATCCGATGAACCCGATCCACCATCCCTCCCTCGCGCGGTCAGGGCATCGACCGCAACCGAACGCATTTAAAGCGCGTTAAAAAATTCCACGATACGGGACAAACGATTCGGGGGCCGAACGCGTGCGTCTAGCCCCCCGAAACGTTATAAGCTGTAGGAAAAAAGACGGGGAGGGTCTCCAGCGTGATCATGATTCTCCCGCAAGGATGATCCGCTCCATTTCGCGCAAAATCGCGTCGACTTCGACCATCCTTCCCTCTCCGACGTCGCCGCAGGCGAGGTTCCCGGAAACTGGCCCGATCGCCTTCACGCCGCGACCGGCCAGAAGTGCCATATTGCCGCGAGTCGCCGGCGCGTTCCACATGACCGTGTTCATCGCCGGCGCGACCAGAACCGGTTTGGCGGTGGCAAGAAGCACCGAAGTAAGCAGATTGTCGGCGATGCCGTGCGCCATCTTGGCGAGGGTATCGGCGGTGGCCGGGGCGACGACAATGACTACGGGGCGCTCGGCAAGGGCGATATGCTCGGGCCGATGGTCCGACATGTCCCAGGGGTCGAGGTAGACCCGGCGCCTGGTGATCGACCCGAACATCAGCGGGCGAATGAACTCGGTCGCGGCGGGGGTCATGACCACGTCGACGGCCGCGCCAAGCCGCGTCAATTTGCTGGCCAAACCGACGATCTTATAAATCGCGACGCCGCCGCTCACCCCAAGAACCACGGACCGGTTTCGCCAGACGCTCTCCATGCCAATTCCTCTGACAATACGGCTTCGCCCGGTCTCGGGAACTTTCGTAAAATATATTTAGAGCAGTTTCAGATATCGCGAATAGGCTTCGTCCCAGCGGTCGCGGTCGCCGCTCGGCTCGAAGGTCGAGACCCGCACCGAATTGCGAACCACCTGCCTGGCTTCGGCCAGCGACGCGATGTCGCCAAGCGCGACGGCCTGCATCAGCGAATTGCCGAACGCGGTGGCCTCGACCGGACCGGCCTTTATGACCATCCCGGCGGCGTCCGCCGCCAGCTGGTTCAGGAGCGTGTTCAACGAACCGCCGCCGACGATGTGGATGACGTTGAACTTGCGCCCGGTAAGCTCCCCGACGGTTTGCGCGGTGTGGCGGTAGGCCAAAGCGAGGCTTTCGTAGCACAACCGGACGAAATCGCCTTTTTCGCGCGCCTCGGGCTGGCCGGTTTCGCGGAGGGCGGCGTTGATGCGCTCGGGCATGTTGCCGGGCGCGAGGAACCGCTCGTCGTTAGGATTGACGAAGCGCGCGAAGGGCTCCGCCGCTTCGCCCGCCCTATCCAAAGAATCGTAATCGGAGGCCTTGCCCTCCTCCTTCTCCCAGGCGCGGCGGCATTCCTGGAGCATCCACATGCCGCTGATGTTCTTGAGGAACCTGATGGTGCCGTCGACGCCGCCCTCATTGGTGAAGTTCTTGCTGAAGGTCGCGTCGTTGATGATCGGGGACGTCAACTCGGCGCCCATGAGGCTCCAGGTTCCGGAGGATATGTACAGCCAGTCCTCGCCCTCGGCCGGGACGGCGGCGACGGCGCTGGCGGTGTCGTGGCTGCCGGGAGCGATGACCGGCGTGGGGCCGAGGCCGCATTCGGATGCCACGCCGTCGAGGAGCGGACCGATGACGGTGCCGGGGGCGATGATCTCCGGCATCATTCCCGGGGGAATCTTGGCCGACAGGAGGCTGTCACGCGACCAGTCCATCTTCTCGGCATCGTACATTTCGGTGGTGGTGGCGGTGGTGTATTCCTGAACCGGCGTCCCGGTCAGGAAGTAGGACGCCAGATCGGCGATCAGCAGCATCGACACCGCCTTGTCCAGAAGCGGACTGTTCGCGAGGACCAGCGAATAGAGTTGATAGATGGTGTTTATAGACATAATCTGGATGCCCGTCCGCTGGTAGAGGGTGCGGGCGGGGATCACGGCGTGCAGCTTCTCCGCTATGCCGTTGGTGCGCATGTCGCGGTAATGGACTGGATTGGCCAGCAAGTGCCCCGTCTTTTCGAGCAGACCGAAATCGACGCCCCACGAATCGCATGCTATGCCCGCCGGGTTGCAGCCGTATTTGCCAGCGTACGCGGAAAGTCCAAGCTTGATATGGCGGATAAAGGACGGAAATTCCCAGTACAACGTGCCCAGCATGGAGGTCGAGTTGGTGGAAAAGCGGTGCAGTACCTCGAGGTCCACCTTCTTGCCGTCAAACGCGGCAGCTATCGCCCTGCCGCTTCCAGCCCCCAAGTCGAGCGCCACATACCGTTTTACCTGCGCCATGCCGCATCCTCCCCTTGCATCCGCCCCCGCCGCCGCGTCCGGGGGAGTGACGACAATTTTGTCAACTCCACCCCTTTCCCCGTCCGCGGATCGCGATCCGCCCTCGAAGCATTCCGATTTCTTCCGTAGGAACAACCCATTGAAACGAAAGCGGTTGAATCCTTAAAGGAAATCGGGCGGCGGTTGGCCCGATTTCCTTTAAAAGTCGACTAATGCCAAGATAATAACTAAAGTTTTGCAAAAATCAAAAAAAACGCTCGTGCCGCAAGGATCGTGACTTTTACAAATTTGGCGTTCGGCGGTTTGAACGCACAATTTGCAACCTTCAGATTATAAACAATTTCCGTTTGCTGTCCAGCGCTTTTTGCAACCTTAGGAAACGGAGGAGGGCGGCTCCGCCAACGAAACCGTTCATCTGGAGCGGATCCGGCGACGGGCGTCCGCCGAAGTGCGGGCGGCGAAAACGGCGTGGCGCTTCTCATCGCGCGATTTTACCGCCATTTTTTCAGCCATTTCGTAGAGCTTCTGTTGGCTGCGGTAGATCTCCGCGTGCGGCGCGGGCTTCATCCTCGAATACACCCCGTCCGACAACAGCCGCCAGGCGCTGGCATTGTCCGCGAAGCCGGCATCCAGGATCGCCAGCGCCTGGCGCCGGCATTCCGGATTGTTTATCGGAAACAACAGTTCCAGGCGGCGATCCATGTTTCGCTCCATCCAGTCCGCCGACGATAGATACACCTCCTCGTTGCCGCCGTTCCTGTAATGGTAGATGCGGGGATGCTCGAGGAAGCGGTCGACGATGGAGCGCACCCTGATGTTCTCCGACAATCCGGGTATGCCCGGCCTGAGCCTGCACATGCCGCGCACCAGCAAGTCGATCCTGACGCCGGCCTGGCTGGCCCGATAGAGCGCACGAATGATGGTGGGGTCGATGAGCGCGTTCATCTTGGCGCGGATGAACCCCGGGTTCTCGGGAGTGTGCCTCTCGATCTCGCGGCGGATCATGGCCATGGTCCGCGCGCGCAAGCCGGTCGGGGCCATTTCTATGTAATTCCACACCGGCGGCAAGCTGTAGCCGGTGATGACGTTGAAGAAGGCGGAGATGTCGGAGCCGAAGTCCGGATCGCTGGTGAAAAGGCCGATATCGGTATACTGCCGCGCCGTCCGGTCGTTGTAATTGCCAGTGGAAAGGTGGCAGTAACGCTTGATGCCGGAACTTTCGCGACGTATGACGAGGCAGGCCTTGGAATGGGTCTTGTAGCCGACGACGCCGTAGATGACGTGCGCGCCGGCGGCGTCAAGGCGCTGCGCCCAGGTGATGTTCGCTTCCTCGTCGAAGCGCGCCTGCAGCTCCACCAGCGCGGTGACCTGCTTCTTCTGTTCGGCGGCGCGAATAAGCGCCCGCACCAGCGGGCTTTGGCCGCTGACGCGATAGAGGGTTATCTTGATCGCCAGGACGTCCGGGTCGTCGGCGGCGGTCTCGACCAGCTTGGTCGCCGGATCGAACGACTGGTAGGGAAGGTTGACCAGCACGTCCTTGCCGGAGATGACGGAAAAGAGGTCGTCGCCGGCCGCGCCGGCGAAAGCCGGATGGATCAGCGGCGGCCACGGCGGCTCGAGGAGGTCCGGGCGGTCCAGGGCGGAGACGAGGCCGAAGAGGTTCTTCATGTTGAGCATACCGCCGGAGCGGAAGATGTCGGCCTCGTCGAGGAGCAGCCGGTCGCAAAGGTATTTCACCTCGTTTTCCGGAACCCGGCCGCCGACGGTGAGTCGCACCGGCGCCCCCCAGCGGCTGCGCTTCAGCCCCTCCTGAATGGCGAGAATCAAATCCTCGGCCTGGTCCTCGTCGAGGGTGATCTCCGCGTCGCGGGTGATGCAGAAGGGATGGGCGTCGTGGATGTCGTAGCCGACCATCAACTCCCCGGCGAAAAGCATCACCACATCGTCCATAAGGATGAAGCGCGCCTCGCCCTCGCGCGCCGGCAGCGGCACAAAGCGCGGAAGCGCGGAGGGAATCTGAACCAGCACGGTGTCGGCCTTGCCGAAAAAGGATTCGTCCAGACCCGGTTTCGGCGCCACGCGCAGGAGAATGTAAATGGCCCCGGTCGACAGAAGCGGGAAGGGATGGGTGCTGTCGACGACGAGCGGCGTCAGCACCGGCAGCACCTGTTCGCGGAAAAACCCCTCAAGGTATTCGCGATCGCCTTCGCGGATTTCCGACTCCTCGACGACGTCGACCCTGGACGCTCGCAACGCGGGAAGGACGTCCTCGAACCAGCAGTGATTGGCGAGCCGCATCAACTCCTGGGCGGCGTCGCGGGTCATGGCCAGCAGTTGGCGCGGCGGAATATTGTCCGGTCCGGTATTGGCCTCTTCCGCCTTGATCGCCCTGCGGATAAAGGCCATGCGCACCATGAAAAACTCGTCCAGATTCGACGACACTATGGCCAGGAACTTGACCCGCTCGAGAAGCGGGAGGTTGATGTCCTCGGCTTGCGCCAGCACCCGCTGATTGAAGGCGATCAGCGACAGGTCGCGGTTTATCCAGTGATCGAGGCCGAGATCGGAAGACACGGGGGACCTTTCACTCGTAAAATTCCGAAAGTTCTCTTGCCTAGCGCCCCACTCCCGGCGGGCGCATCCTGGCGGGAAGCGATCGCGCCGCGGATTCGCCTGGAGGAAGCCCCTCGTAACGGGTACGGTCGCGGACGGCCTGCGAAGGCGACGAACCGTACGGCTCGTCGAACGGTTCGGCGGCGAATTCGCCCCCGGGCTGTCCGCCTGGATACCGGTATTGCTGCTCCGGCCCAGGCGCGGGGCTCGCCGCGATCCGCGGCGCGGGAGGCTGGGTGGAACCGTCGCCGCGAAGCCAGACGATTTGCGAATTCTCCCAGACGCCGTAGTGGGTTTGCCTGCCGCGCAAATAGCGGCGGTGGTCGGTCACCGATCCGGTGAACCCGTCATCCGCGCCGTATTCCATCCAGTATTCCATGGGGACGGCGCCGATGACGTCGCCGCGCGCCGACAGGTCGAGGGCGAGCGACGAGAAGAAGTCGTACGGACCGGAAGCGAGAAGGATGCGGTCGGCGACGCCGTCGCCGTTCCGGTCCTCGCGGATCTGCCAGTTGCCTCCTTCCACGACGTCGA
>JAISXA010000070.1 GCA_031270685.1 Planctomycetota bacterium | reverse complement strand
ATGCCCAATTTGCAAAAGCTCGGTTTTTATCTGAATTCTTCCATGGAGGATGCCACGAATGGGCCGTTATCTTGGACCCAGAACCAAAATTTGCCGCCGCCTCGGCTTCATGATATATGAAAACAGCAATGTCGAAAAAGCGTTTCTCAAGCGCGAGCAGGAAACGTTCCGCCGCAAACAGTCGGAATACGGCCGCCGCCTGCTGGAGAAGCAGAAAGTAATGTATTACTACGGCATGCGCGAAGGTCAGATGCGCAAGTTCTTCAACCTCGCCCGCCGAACCAAGGGCAACACCTCCAAGGCTTTCCTCATCGCCTGCGAGCGGCGTCTCGACAACGCCGTCCACTCGGCCGGATTCGCCGCCTCCCGCGCCCAGGCCCGGCAGCTCATCTGCCACGGCAACGTGCGCGTCAACGGCAAGCGCGTCGACATCGCCAGCTTCATGGTCGGTACCGGCGACGCCATAACCATTTCCGAGCGCACCGGCGTCCGCAAGGTCGTCACCGGCATCGTCGAGCGCAAGTCCGGCTATGCCGCCCCCGACTGGATCGCCGTCGATCCCAAGAACCTGGTGGCCAAGGTAGTCCGCCTGCCGGTCCGCGATGACGTCCGCCTGCCGGTGAACGAACAGTTGCTGGTCGAATTCTTCAGCCGCTGACGGTGGTTTTACGGGAAATCGGGCCAACCGCCGCCCGATTTCCCGTAAAGGTTCTGTGCATTTCGAATCAACCTCGGTTTTGCGGCGCGGACAAATCCCCGCATATACGCAAAAGCTCTTTACGCCCGCGCGGAACGAATCCTCTGCATGAGCGTCATGCTGGTGGCGTTAAACATCGGAACGGCGCATCCGCACAGGAGCATGACGCCAAGATAACGGCAAGAGCGGTCACCCCCGCGGATCATAGAGGGAAAGCATTTCCACCAGTTGGTGGTGGATGTTCCGGCCGGAGGCGACCACCGCAAGCCCGCCCTC
This sequence comes from Planctomycetota bacterium, assembly GCA_031270685.1. Taxonomy (GTDB): domain Bacteria; phylum Planctomycetota; class SZUA-567; order SZUA-567; family SZUA-567; genus JAIRTL01. Next base: position 46,046 of record JAISXA010000070.1, on the reverse strand, counting down.
CATCCGCCGCACGGTGACCATGCCCCCGGCCGCCTCGACGAGAACGATTCCGCCGGCGATGTCCCAGGCGTTGACGCCGTATTCGAAAAACGCCGACGCCTTGCCGGACGCGACGTACGCCAGGTCGAGCGCGGCCGCGCCGAGGTTGCGGGTCTTGCGGATCCGCTTCGACAGCTCCAGCACCACCTGCCGGGTAAAGACCAGTTTGCCTGGCTGGTTGCCGAGGGCGGCGATGACCAGGGCGTCCTCCAGCGACTCCTCCTCGCGCACCCGCACCGGCCTGCCGTTCACCTTCGACGCGCGGCCGGCGGCGGCGACATACATGTCGTCCTCCATCGCCGCGTAGGTCACGCCGAGCACCGGTTCCCCCAGCCCGCTTTCGGAATCGCCGGTCTGCCGGTAGCAGGCGAGGGTGGCGCAGAAATGCGGGACGCCGAAATAGTAATTCACCGTGCCGTCGAGGGGATCGACGTACCAGATATACTCGGCCCCGTCGGTTTTGCCGCCCTCCTCGGCGAGCACCGCGTGGACGGGGTAGCGGTCGCGGATCGTCTCCACGATCGCCGCCTCGCACAGGCGGTCGGCCTCGAGCTTGATGTCGCCGACCGGCTTGGCGAGCACCTTGAGTTCGCCGCCGAACTTCTCCCTCTGGACGGCTCCGGCGCGCCTCGCCGCCGTCACTGCGACGTCGAGCATGGCGTCCAGGTCGTTGTCGGTCATGATGAATCCTTCTTCCGCCACTCGCCGCACCGGTTCGAAAATCCCGACACTAGTTTAACCCGGAGATCGGGAGGGGGATTATTCAGGGGGGGTACACCCCATGCCCCAGCGCCAACAGGCGGATCACCGCGAAATTGAGTATGGGGCGAAAAACAACGGGAAAAACGTACCAGGCCAAAAGCAGGCCGGCCAGTCCGTAGCCGGCGAGCGTATGCCGGAGCTTGAGGCGTGATTCCTCGCTCTTGAGGAAAAGGTACCATACTTCCGAACCGTCCATCGGCGGGAACGGAAGCAAATTGAAGACGCAGAGGATGAGATTCAATTGGAACAGGATGGAACAAAGCAGCGCCAGCGCGGCGGCGAGGGAGTTTTCAGGGTCAAAGGCGCGAACAATGTGCGTTCCGCCGAAATCCATCGAGAAAAAGGCGTAACGGATTCCGACGGCCATGCCGCCCCAGCTTACAACCGTCGGAATGAGATGCGCCAGGGGTCCGGCCAGGGACATGACGAACGAGCGCTTCGGGCAACGGGCCGCCCAGTACGGATTGAACGGCGCGGACGCCCACCCGATCATCCAGGTTCCGCGATTGAGAAAAAAACTCAAAATCGGCGCCGCTATCATGCCGATCTTCTCCCTCCTGATGTGAGGGATGGGATTGAGCGTCGCCTGCCCCCCCGTCGAAGCGGTCCGGTCCCCCCCGAAAGACGCGGCGACGGCATGCGCCGCCTCGTGAAGCGATGTCGAAAACAGGAACACCACATACCAGGCGAGAAAATTCATCGGCAACGAACCGTCCATACCGCTCCCAACCTTTTCCGCCGCCCTTGCCGGAAAGCGGATTTCCGGCTATCATTGCCGTCTTGCCGGGAAGCGCCCCCGTCGATTCCGAAACTATACGGGGCCGGGGGGATTTTTTGCAAGACATTTCGACTGGAAGCCGAAAAGGCGGAGATGCGACTCTATACGGCCCATGATTCAGCTCCACTTGCGGAACACCGGCCGGCCGTTACGCTCGGCGTGTTCGACGGCGTCCATCTGGGGCACCGGGCTATTCTCCGCGATCTAGTCGAGACCGCGCGCGGGCTTGGCGCGCCCTCGTTGGCGATAACCTTCTCCCCGCACCCGAGGCAAACGCTGGGCCGTTCGGCGCCGCCGTCCATAACCGACATGGAAACGCGGCTCAAGCTGCTTGCCGAAACAGGCATCGACGCGGCGTGGACGCTCGGCTTCACGCCGGAGATCGCGGCGCTGACCGGCCGCGAATTCGCCGAGGAATACTTTCATCGCCGCCTCGACGCCTCCGCCGTCGTTTTGGGCGAACTCGCCCACTTCGGGAAAGGCCGCGACGGCAATGTCCGCCGTCTCGCCGACTGGTCCGCGAACTGGAATATGCGAATCGCGTCGACGCCGCCGCTGGTCGCCGGCGGCGCTCCGGTAAGCAGCACGCGGGTCCGTCTCGCAGCCCAATCCGGCGACATCGACCTCGCGTCGGAACTGCTCGGACGTCGGCTTTCGGTGGTGGGAACGGTGGTGCACGGCCAGGGGCTGGCCAGGACGCTCGGCTTCCCGACCCTGAACCTCGACCCGCATCACGAGTTGAAGCCGCCCCCGGGGGTGTACGTCACCAGCGTCGAGGTGGGCGGCGCGAGCCATCCCTCGGTCACCAACGTCGGCCGGCCGCCGACGGAGGCGGAGATCGAGGCCGGCATCAAGGACTTCCTGATCGAGACGCACCTGCTCGGTTACGACGGCGACCTTTACGGCGCGGTGGCGGAGGTCTCGTTTATCAAAAAGACAAGGGACGTCATGCGCTTCGCGAGCCAGGAGGCGCTCAGGGAGCGCGTGGAATCGGACTTGGCGGCGGCGGAGAGATTCTTCGCCGGGACGTACGGGGGCCGAGCGGCCGGAAGCGCGGATTCCGGGCTTCCTCCTTCCGAACCCCTTGCCTGATTTTGGCCGGCAAACAAAAGGGTCGACTTTAAAAGGAAATCAAACCGCGGTTTGTTTGATTTCCTTTTAAAGTCGACGAAAGGACCGCTAATGATCAAGGCTATCATCTTCGACATGGACGGCTGCCTGGCCGACACCGAGCCCATCATCGCCGCCGCTTCGATCCTGGGACTCGCCGAATACGGCGTAAGCGCCAAAGCGGAGGATTTCGTGCCTTTCGTCGGGCGCGGCGACGACTTGTTCGTCGGCGGCGTGGCCGAAAAATACGGCGTGCCGTACAAGGTCGAGATGAAGGAACGGGTGTACCAGATCTACCTGGAAATCGTCGCCCGCGACGGCAAGCCTTTCCCCGGGGTTCCCGCGCTCCTCGCCGCCATCCACGCGCGGGGCGTCCCCATGGCCGTCGGCTCCAGCGCGGACAAGGTGAAGGTCGAGGCCAACATCGGCTGCCTCGGGGTTCCGCGCGAGTGGTTCCCCGTGGTGGTGGACGGCACCATGGCGCCGAAAAAGAAACCCGCCCCCGACCTGTTTCTCATCGCCGCGAACCTGCTGGGGTTAGCGCCCGCCGAATGCGCGGTCGTCGAGGACGCGGTGCACGGCATCGAGGCGGCGCGCGCGGCGGGGATGCGCGCGGTCGGGGTCGCGAACACCCTTCCGGCCGCCGAACTCGAAGCCGCCGGGGCGGACGTGGTCAAGCCCGCCACCGGCGACGTGACCCTGGCCGATTTGGGATTGGAGGCGTGACCGGGTTGGCGCGCAGAATCAGGATTCTTCCCGAAATCGTCCAGAACAAGATCGCCGCCGGCGAAGTGGTGGAGAGTCCGGCCTCGGTCGTCAAGGAGCTGGTCGAGAACGCCGTCGACGCCGGCGCGGCCAATGTCGCCGTCGAAATCGAGGAGGGCGGAAGCCGCCTGATCCGCGTCTCCGACGACGGCTGCGGCATGGACGAGGAGGACCTCGTCCTGTCGCTTGACCGCCACGCCACCAGCAAAATCAGCGAAGTGGAGGACATATTCGCCGTCTCCACCCTCGGTTTCCGCGGCGAGGCGCTGCCGTCGATCGCCTCGGTGAGCCGTATGACGCTGGCGAGCGCCGCCGGCGGCGAGGGCCGGGAGCTGGTGGTCGAGGCCGGGGAGAGAAAACGCCTGTCCCCCGCCGCTCCGCGCAAAGGGACGCTCATCGAGGTGCGGGACATATTCTTCAACACCCCCGCCCGCCGCAAATTCCTTCGCGGCCCGGGAGCGGAGAATGCCCGCATCGTCACCGTCCTGACCCGCACCGCCCTGGCCCATCCCGAGGTGGGATTCCGCCTCCAGATCGACGGGCGCATCTCCCTGGCCGTGCATCCCGCCGCCGGCTTCGAACGGCGGATTCTCGATCTTTTCGGCAAGGGGAAAGGCGGCCGCTGGCTCCCCTTCGCGCACGACATCGCTCCCGGGGCGGCGGTGGAGGGATATCTCGCCGCGCCGCCCGAGAACCGGCACAACTCGGCCGGGATCAACCTTTTCGTCAACCGCCGCTGGTTTTCCGACGCCCGCATGGCGTATTCGATACGCGAAGCCGCGCACGGCGCGGTCATGACCGGCAAATACCCGGCCGGCGCGTTCTACATCACCGTCGACCCCGGGCGCGTCGACGTCAACGTCCATCCGGCCAAGCGCGAGGTCAGATTCGACAACGCCGAGTTGATCGCCCGGGGGCTGCGCCACGGCGTCCGCGCCGCGCTCGCCGAATTCGCGTCCGCCCCGACGTTCAGGAATGTTTCCTCCCAACCGCTTAAAGCCCCGACGCCCGCCTTCCCCGCCGTCCCGGCGACCGCCCGGCTTCCGCGAAAAGGGGGGTTGGCCAGCGCTCCGCTCGGGGATTTTCCCGGATTGCCGCAACGGCCCAACGATTTTTCCCGGGTCGACCTGGGCGCGGTGCGCGAGGCCATGCGCGGGGGAGAAAAAACGCATTCCGTCGGCGCACCGCCCGCCGGCGCGAAGCGGCCGGATGAAAAACCCCCGCCCCCGACCGAGGCGGCCGACCCGCCAAGCCCCTCCGCCGCGACCGCGGGCCGCGCCGGGCTTCCGAACCTGGGCGCCGGCGGCGAATATCGCTTGCTGGGACAGGCCGGCGGCAAATACATAGCCGTGGATACGCCGGCCGGGCTGGTGCTGATCGATCCGCACGCGCTGCACGAGCGGTGGAATTTCGACCGGCTTCGCGAACAGCGGAAGCGGGGACATTCGACGCGAAAGCTGCTGACGCCGCTGGAAATCGCCCTCTCGCCGACGGAGGCGGAGGCGGCGGTCGAGACCGCACCCTCGCTGGCCGAACTCGGATTCGAGGTGTTGTTGCCCAAACCCGACCGACTGGTGGTAAACGCCGCGCCGAGCTTCCTTGCCCCGTCCGATCTCGAACAGCTTATCCGGCAGGTGCTCCTCGACATGGGCGGCATGCGGTCGGCATTGGAGCTTCGACGCGACAAGCTGCTCGCGTCTCTCGCCTGCCGTTCGTCGGTGCTGTTGGGAAAAAATCTCCCCGCCGAGGAGATCGACTCGCTTTTGGACAAGTTTTATAGTACGGGACAAATGCCCACCTGCCCGCACGGCAGGCCGACCGCAATCGCCATTACCTGGGAGGAATTGGGACGATTGTTTGGAAGATAAGGGAACAAGCGTCTTGCCTTGCGATGATTTTTGTCAATAATCGATGGAAGTTGGGTTCATTGGCGAGTCTGTTTTGATCCGTGTTCATCTGCGAATTTGATCCCTTTGGCACGGGATCGCCGAGGATAATTTATGAAACGACCGCTCCCCTTGCTGTTTCTCGCCGTTTTCACACTTTTCGCCGCGACGGCGGCGCCGGCCGACGATGCGGTCGACGCCATTCTCGCCTCGCAGGCCCTTTCGCCCGAAGAGCCGGTCTGGGACGCCGCCATGGCCCTCAAACGCCTCGGTCCCCAGGCGGAAGAGGATATCGCGGCCATCGCCGCCGACCGGTCGCAACCGGTTCCCGCGCGCCTCGCCGCCGGAGCGGCGCTGCTGCAATTGGGATCCCAGCGCGAGGGCGCGCTCGCCCTGGAAGCGGCGATCCTCGACGAGCTCTGCCCCCTTGGGCGCCGTCTCGAGGCGGCGCAACTCCTGGGCAAGTGGGGCGGCGAATACGCGACCGCGCGTCTTGGCATATTGATGGACGGCCCCGGCCTTCCCGAGCGCCTGCGCGTGGAACTGGCGTACAATCTGTGGAAGCTTTCCTCGCGGCCGCAGGCCTACGCGCTCCTGGAGGAAATTCGCCTGCGCGGTTCGAGCCCGCTCGCCCGCGCCGAGGCGCTTCTCGCGCTGGCGCAGACCGAGCGCTTCCCGGCGCTCAGGGACGAGGTGCGGAACCTGTCGGAAATGCCCGGCGCCGTCGGCGAACGCGCCAACCACCTTCTTCTGATCAACGCCCGCCTCGACGACGAGGTCCGCCGCGACGATTTCACGGTCAAACTCCTTTCCGAGGTGGTGCAGAAGGTCCGCGATTTCTACGCCTTCGACGAGGACGACGAGGAGCAGGTGAAGCGCCTGCAGCCGAAGAGCCTGGGCGAAACGAGCGCCCAGGCGCTCCTCTATTCCCTCGACCAGTTCAACGACTACCTGAACGAGGAGGACTACGCCGACTTCGACACCCAGCTCAAGGCCAACTACGGCGGCATCGGCGCCTATGTGGGCATGCGCGACAGCCGCTTCACCATCCTCTCCCCGATGTACAACAAGCCGGCCCACCAGGCGGGCTTGCGGCCGATGGACGTCATCGACCGGGTCGACGACGTCGACATCACCGAGATGAAGCTGAACGACATCATCAAAATGCTCAAGGGCGAGCCCAACACCTCGGTCAAGGTCCGCGTTCTCCGCCGCGACTGGAAGGAGCCGCGCACCGTGCCGGTGAAGCGCGAAATCGTCCAGATCGATTCCGTCCTCTCCCAGGCGCTGCCCGGAGACATCGGCTACATCAAGATCAACTCCTTCAACGAAGGCGACCCGTTCCGGCGCATCAAGAGCACGGCCGGGATGGTCAAGGACGCGCTCACCGAATTCAACCGGCTGGGCGTCAAGGGCGTCATCCTCGACCTGGCCTACAATCCCGGCGGCGTCATGATCAGCGGCGTGGACGTGGCGAAGCTGTTCATCGGCGACAGCAAGCTCATCGTCTCCAGCCGCGGCCGCCGCAACGAGCGCCGGACCGCCACCTACAAGGCGGGATTCGGCCGGCCGTTCTACCGGAACCCGGTGGTGGCGGTGGTGAACGAGGGAACCGCCTCGGCGGCGGAAATCGTCGCCGGCGCCATGCGCGACCACAAGCGCGCGCCGCTCGTCGGCCGCAAGACCTACGGCAAGGGGTCGGTGCAAAGCCTCATGCCCATCGGGACCATGCGCGACCGCGCGCGGATCAAGCTGACGGTGGCGAAATACTACCTCCCCAACGGGGAAACCATCCATCGGAAGGGAATCGAGCCCGATCGCGTCGTTCCCGAACTCGACCTCTCCTTCGCCGAAGCCGAGGCGCGCGGGAAGATACGCGACCAGCACGACGTCTATTTCTGGCTTGAGGAAGACAACCGCTTCGAACGCCACGAACAAACCTATCGCCGGCTTTTGGAGTTCGACGCCTTCGACGCTTCGGCCTATCCGGACTTCGACCAACTCCACAACGCGCTGGTCGAGAAATATCCCAAGGAAAAAATCGACCGCGAGCTGGTGCGCAAGGAAATCCGGTACGGCCTCATTTCGTACCTCCGGGATTTCAAGGGCGAAAGCCGGTATGTCGATCTCGAGGAAAATCCCGAGATCCAGGAGGCGGTGATGACCCTCGGCGAGGCGATAGGCGGTCTGCCGGATACGCCGCTTTTCGCGGCGATCGCCAAGGCGGCGCTGGAGAATCGCGCCAAGGCGGCGGAGGGCGACCTGGTGGCGGAAGGGAAATAAGCGGGTAAAGGCAGGAGCGATATGGACACAACCACCGTTACGGAATATCAGGAAGCGGTTTCGCGGCTTGAGACCTTCATGAATTTCGAGCGCAACCCGGCCGCGCTCTCCTCCGCCGGATTCGGCACCGAACGCATGTCGAACCTCATGCGCCGCATCGGCTCCCCCCATCTTACCATGCCGGTCGTCCACATCGCCGGAACCAAGGGCAAGGGGTCGACCGCGCACATGGTCGCGGCCGCGCTCTCGGCGGCCAAGATGCGCGTGGGGTTGTACACCTCTCCCCACGTCGACAACCTGCGCGAACGCATTCTTCTCGGGCGCCGGCTGATCGGCGAACGACAGTTCGTTCTGGCCGCGAAGACGGTCCTGAAGGCGGCCGAGGACATGCGCGCCGCCGGGCACGAACCCAGCTATTTTGAAGCGCTGACCGCCATCGCCTTCCAATCGTTCCATGCCGCCGGCATGGAGGCGCTGGTCGTTGAAACCGGCCTCGGCGGCCGGCTTGACGCCACCAACCTCCCCGGCCTTCCCGTCGTCGCGGTCGGCATCACGGCAATCAGCCGCGACCACGAGGACATTCTCGGAAGCGACCTCGCCTCCATCGCCGCGGAGAAGGCGGGCATTATCCGCAAAAACGTTCCCGTCGCCTCCGCGGTGAACGAACCGAGCGCCCTCGGGGTGATCATGACCAGGACGTCGGAGCTTGACGCTCCGCTTTTCCGCATCGGCAGGGACGTAACCTGGCGTTCGCGCAAGGGGGGAAGCGCGATTGACCGCCCGGAACGCGGCCAGCGGCTCGATTTCGAGACCTGGCGCGCGATCTATCCCGACATCTCCATGCCGCTTCTCGGAGAGCATCAAATCGAGAACGCCGCGCTGGCCTTGGCCCTCATCGAACTGTTTGCGGAAGGTTCCAGACGAGGGCCGCTCGACGTCCGGGCGCTGAAAAACGGCTGGCGGACCATGAACATCCCCGCGCGTTTCGAAGTGCTTTCCAACCGGCCGTGGGTGGTGGTGGACGGCGGACACAACCCGGCGGCGGCGTGGGCCGCCGCCGAAACGATGAGGCGGAACTTCTCCACGAGGAAGCGCGTGCTGGTGTTCGGCGCGGCGGCCGACAAGGACGTCCGGACCATGCTCAGGGTTCTCGCGCCCCTGTTCGGCACGATTGTCGCCGCCCCTTACGACTCGCCCCGCGCCTGCCCCCCCATGGAGATCAAGGCGATCCTCGACGCGCAGGACTACCAGGGCGGCGTGCTGATCGCCGAATCGCCGAAAGCGGCGCTGGAGGCGGCGCGCGAGCGCGTCCCCGAGGACGGGTTGATTCTCGCGTTCGGCAGCTTTTACCTCGCCGGCGAAATTCGCGCCCTGGCCAGCCGGCGCGCCGCCAATACCGCTCTCATCGTTTGAGGGGTTCACCGTCTCTTTTTTGAAGGATAGCCATGAACACACGTGTCCGTGCATCACTGATCTCCATCGCCCCGCTCCTCGCGCTGTTCGCCGTCCCGGTCAAGGCGGGCGAACTTCCGGAAGGTCTTTACGCCAGATTCGACACCAACAAGGGCGTCGTCATCTGCCGGCTTTTCTATGAAAAGGCGCCGTTGACCGTCGCCAATTTCGTCGGCCTCGCCGAGGGAAGGCTGGAAACCTCCTCGCGCCGCGGACAGCCGTTTTACGACGGAATTTCCTTTCACCGGGTCATCGCCGATTTCATGATCCAGGGCGGCGACCCGACCGGCTCCGGCAGCGGCGGGCCGGGCTACAGCTTCCCGGATGAAATCATCCCCGGGCTGGTCCACGATTCGCCCGGGGTCCTCTCGATGGCCAACGCCGGTCCCGACACCAACGGCAGCCAGTTTTTCATCACCCATGTCCCCACCCCCCACCTCGACGGCAAGCACGCCGTGTTCGGCAAGGTGGTGGTCGGTCAGGATGTGGTGAACTCCATCGCCAAGGGCGACAGGATGGAAAAGGTATCCATTATCCGCGTCGGTCCCGAAGCCGAGGCGTTCCAGGTGGATCAGGAAAAGTTCAAGAATCTGCAACGCGACAACGCGGCGCGCATCGCCGCCGCCCGCAAACAGGAAAGGGAGAATCAGGGCGCATACGGCAAGGAAATCCGGAAATTCGAGAAACAGGCCAAGACCACGAAATCCGGCCTTAAATACGTGGTGATCAAGGAGGGCGCGGGCGGCAAACCGCGTCCCGGCCAGGGCATCGAAGCGCATTATACCGGGCGCTTCATGGACGGCCGCATCTTCGACTCCTCCGTCGACCGCGGTCCCTTCTCTTTTCCCGTCGGCAAGGGGAAGGTGATCGCCGGGTGGGACGAGGCGCTTCTCGACATGAAGGTTGGCGAAAAGCGGGCCCTGATCCTGCCTCCGGAACTGGCCTACGGCAAGAAAGGCGCGGGCGACGGCTTCATCCCGCCCGACTCGACCCTGTTTTTCGAGGTCGAACGCGTGAAGTAGCCGGCATTCATGCGGTTGTCCCAATTCTCCGGAGTCCCGATGACCGTTCCCTTCGTGCATCTGCATGTGCACTCGCATTATTCGCCGCGGGACGGCGTTATGCTGGTGGACAAGATGGTCGCCCGGGCCAAGGAGATGGGCCAGCCCGCCATCGCCCTCACCGACCACGGCGTCATGTACGGCGCCGTCGACCTTTACACCGCCGCCAAATGCGCGGGCATCAAGCCGCTGGTCGGCTTCGAGGCCTACGTCGCGCCCGGCGACCGGCGCGACAAGAGCAAAAGCGACCAGTACGCCTACAACCACCTGACTCTCCTTGCCAGAAACTACGAAGGTTACCAGAACCTGTCGCGGCTGTGCACGGAGGGTTTTCTCACCGGGTTCTATACTTATCCCCGCATCGACAAGGCGATACTCCGCGAGTGGAACGGCGGCGTGGCCGCATTGTCCGGCTGTCTGCGGGGGGAAATCCCGCAAATGCTCCTCGCCGGCAGGATGGACCTTGCCGAAAAGGCGGCGCTCGAATACCAGGACATCTTCGGCAAGGGGAATTTCTTCCTCGAGATCATGGACAACGGGATACCGGAGCAGAAGCGGATGCTCGCGCCGATGCGCGAGCTTTCCGACAAAACGGGAATTCCCCTGGTCGCCACCGCGGATTCGCACTACCTCCTTCCCGGCCAGGACGGCGTCCAGGACGTCATGATCTGCATCAGCACCGGAAAGCTCCTGTCGGACACGCAGCGCATGCATTCCGACGGCGGCGCCCATCTCAAGTCCGGCGCGGAGATGCTTGCCGCCCTGCCCGGCTACGAGGACGCGATCGAGAACACCCTGCGGGTGGCCGGACTCTGCAATCTCGAATTGCCGCTGGGCGAATTCCACCTTCCCGGGCTCGCCATCCCGGACGGCCTCACCGCGCCGGAATACATGGAAAAACTCTGCGTTTCCGGCCTCAAGAAACGCTACGGCGACCCACTGCCCGACAAGATCCGGGAACGCTTCGAAATGGAGAAGGCGGTCATCGTCAAGATGGGCTTCACGGAATATTTCCTCATCGTCTGGGACGTGGTTAATTTCGCCCGCGAAAGCGGCATTCCGGTCGGTCCCGGGCGCGGCTCCGCCGCCGGCTCGATCATCGCCTACGGACTGGGGATCACCAACCTCGACCCTCTGAGGTACGACCTGTTCTTCGAGCGTTTCCTGAACGAGGGCAGGAACGAAATGCCCGACATCGACCTCGACTTCGACAAGGAGCGCCGCCAGGAGGTCGTCAACCACATCATCGAAACGCACGGCGCCGACCATTGCGCCAAGATCATAACCTTCGGCTGTCTTTCCCTGAAATCCGGCATCCGGGACGTGGGCAGGGTCATGGGCGTGCCGCTCCCGCGCGCCGATGCGCTGGCCAAACTCGTCCCCGGCGACTTCAGGCCGGAAAAGGGCAAAACCTCGCTCGCATCCGCCCTCGGCTCCATCCCCGAACTCAAGGAGGAATACGACAACGATCCGGAGGTGAAAACGCTGCTCGACCATGTCGGCGAGCTCGAGGGCGTGATGCGCAACACCGGCATCCACGCGGCCGGGGTGCTTGTCGCCGACCGCAAGATCACCGACTACGGCCCCCTCGCCGCGCGCGACGGCGAAATCACCACGCAATACGAAATGAAAGCGCTGGAAAAACTCGGCCTGTGCAAGATCGACGTGCTGGGATTGGAGACGCTGTCGCTTCTCAAGAACGCGGTCGCGATCATCCGGCGGACGCGCGGCGTCGACATCGACCTGGACGCGCTTCCCCTCGACGACAAGCCGACGTTCGACATGCTTTCCCGGGGCGATTCGAAGGGCGTGTTCCAATTCGAGTCCGGGGGCTTCCGCCAGCTTCTTTCCCGCCTCAAGCCGGACATGTTCGAGGATCTTGTCGCGGCGGTGGCGATCTACCGCCCCGGGCCGATGCAGTTCCTCGACAGCTTCATCAACCGCAAGAACGGACGGGAGCCGATCAGCTATCTGCATCCGCTCATGGAGCCTATCCTCAACAACACCTACGGCTTGATCCTCTACCAGGAACAGGTCCAGGCGTTGGCGCAGAACCTGGCCGGCTTCACCCTGTCGGAAGGCGACCTGATGCGCCGGGCGATGGGCAAGAAGGACGCCAAGCTGATGGCGTCGTACCGCGAGGTGTTCATTCGCCAGGGTTCGCCGACGCTCGGCGAGAAGACGGCCGAACAGGTGTTCGACCAGATCCAGGTCTTCGCCGGCTACGGCTTCAACAAGTCGCATTCGGCATGCTACGCCCTGATCGCCTACCAGACCGCATACCTCAAGCGTCATTTCCCCAAGGAATACATGGCGGCGCTGCTGACGATCAGCCGGGGCGACTCCGACGACATCGTCACCTACATGGCCGACGCCGACGACATGGGCATCAGGGTGCTTCCGGTTGACGTCAACCGGTCGGACGCGTTCTTTTCGGTGGAGGGCGGCTCCATCCGTTTCGGCCTTTCCGCCGTGAAGGGTCTTGGCGACGGCGCGGCGCAGGCGATAGAGAACGAGCGCCGCGAAAACGGCGGGTTCCGCGACCTGTTCGATTTCACCGAACGGGTGGACCTACGGCTGGTGAACAAGGGCGCAATGGAGGCGCTGGTCAAGGCCGGGGCGATGGACTGCTTCGGCGAGGGGCGCGCCTCAACGGCGGCGGGCCTCGAAGCGGCGATCGCCGCCGGTTCCGCCGAGCGCAAGGCGAAGGCGGCCGGCCAATTGGGATTGTTCTCCTTCGCGCCGGAAAACTTGCCGCGGCCGAGCCTGCCCCGGGTTCCCGAGTGGAGCGACGAACAAAAGCTGAAATTCGAAAAGGCGGTTCTCGGCTTCTACTCCAGTTCGCATCCCCTCGCCGAGCATGCCGGCCGCATCAAGTCCTTCGCCACCGCCGGGATCAAGGACCTCGCCGACCACGAGGCCGGCGTCACGGTGGTGGTCGGGGGGCTGCTCACCCGCGTCCAGGCGCGAAACGACAAGAACAACAACCGCTATGCCGTCTTCGACATCGAAGACATCGACGGCAAGGTGGGCGGCGTGGCCTTCGCCAGCGTCTACGGCGCTTGCCGCGATCTGCTCGTCCCGGAGCGAACGGTCTTTCTGGTGGCGCAGGTGGACAAGTCGCGCGACCAGTTGTCGTTGAAGGTGGAGAAGGTGGTGCCCGCCGAATGCGCGGAGGAGGAATTGACGGCCAGGGTCGAGCTCGCCCTGCCCCTGACCGGCCTTGACGAGGAAAAAATCGCCGAACTCAAGCGGATAGTACAGGAAAACTCCGGCCGCGCCCGGTTGTTTTTCCGGATGTATTCACCCTTGGGGATGGTCGAATTGCGGGCCGGCGACCGGTATTCCGTCCGACCGAACCGGCAGTTCCTCGCCGGCGTCAGGAACCTGTTCGGCGGCGACTCCCTCAAGCTGGGAGGCCGGAGAAGCGGATGATCAACGACGTCGAGCGCATGATCGAGGAGGCTTGGCACGGCAAAACCAAGGCGAGGAGGATATTCACCCGCCTGCTCCTGTCGAACACACTGCCTTTCGTCATCATCTTCGCCGTCGTCATGCTCATCGTCGTCAACCACATCTATTCGTCCTCCGCGTCCCGGGTGGAACGCGAGGTCATGAGCCTTTCGTCGCGCCTCGGCGAACGGGTGAACCGCACCTTGAACAGCTTGTCCGGCATGGTCGGATTGGCTGCCGGCCGCATGGCCGAGACGGTCGGGGATTCGGAGCGGGCGCGGCGGTCGGCGGTCGAGCAGCTTTTCGCGCTCATGGACGCCAACGCCGACGTCTACAACGCCTGGTTCGCCTTCGAACCGGGGCGCATGCTTCCCCGCGCCCGCTACGCCAAAACCTTCAATAAACTTCCCGGCGGCGGATATGTGGAGATAGACGACGTTCGCGACGAAGTGCTGGCGAATCCGGCCGCGTCGCCATGGTACAACGTGCCGCTTAAAAGCGGCGAACCCTACCTGGACGTCATCGACCACTACGACTTCGGCCAAGGCGACGGACCGGAATACATCGGCACCATCGCGCATCCGATCAAGGTCGCCGGGACGCCGGTCGGCGGCATCGGAATAGACATCCTCTACAAGCGTTTTTTCAAGTTTGCCGATGCCTGGAGACTCGACCTCAATCCGGAGATCGCCATAATCGCGGAGGATGGCGGTATTTTGTACAGTCGCCGGGATCATGATGAAAAAACCGGCTTCTTCCAGGCTTATCCCCTGTCCGAGGCGGACGCGGGCGATCTGCGGCAGGCCATGCGCGACCATGCGCAGTTCATGCGCACGATTCGGTCGCCGACTTCGGGAACACGCTCCCTGATCCACTGTTCCCCGGTCCCCCTTTCCTCGAACGACGAGGATTTTTTCCTGTTCGTCAAGGTGGCCAACGCCGACCTCTATCGCGAAGCCAATGCCTCGGTCCGCTTGATCGTGTGGGTCAGCCTCATCGGAATGGCCTTTCTCGTCGCCGGCGTTTACGCCGCGACCGCGCGCATCGTCACGCCGCTCAAGAAATTGACCGATGACGCCAACCTCGCCGCCAAGGGCCGGCTCGATGTGCGCTTCGACGACCTGCCGCCGGAATCCGGCGTTCCCGTGGAAGTCATCACCCTCCAGGAGTCGCTGAAGGCGATGCTCGACAAGATCAACCAGGGGCACGCCCTGCGGGTCGCGGCGCTCCAGACGGAGTTCGAGAAACGGGAGATAGAAGCCGCGGCGGCCGAGAAATCGCGGTTCTTCGCCAACATGTCGCACGAAATCCGTACGCCGATGAACGCGATCCTGGGCATGGCGGAAATTCTGCTCGAGGAAAACCTCGCGCCGCGTCCGAAGCGTTTCGCCGTCGACATCAAGCATTCGGCCGAATCGCTCCTTTCGATCATCAACGACGTACTCGACCTCTCGCGGATCGAATCCGGCAAGATGGAACTGGTCAAGGTGCACTACGACCCGCGTTGTCTGGCGGAAAACGTAGGCTCCGTTTGCGGCTACCTGGCACGGGAAAAGAACCTGGACTTCGACGTCGACGTTGCCCCGGACGTTCCGCCCGCCCTGTACGGCGACGAAGTCCGACTGCGCCAGATACTTCTGAACCTTGTCGGCAACGCGGTGAAATTCACCGCAAAGGGAAAAGTCGGCTTGAAGATTTTCCTCGGCGGGGATCAGGTCCGGTTCGCCGTGTCCGACACCGGGATAGGCATCCGCGAAAAGGACCGGGGAGCGCTGTTCAACGCCTTCACCCAGGTCGACCGCGCCAAGACGCGGAAAACCATGGGGACCGGCCTGGGGCTTTCCATAAGCGGGAGCCTGGCGGAACTCATGGGCGGCGGCATCGACGTCGAAAGCGTATACGGCGAGGGAGCGACGTTCATCCTCCACGTGCCGCTTGAGCCCGGGAACCCCTCGCTCGCGCGTTCGGAATCGACGCGCTACCGCACCCGGCGCATCGATACGCGGGCGAAAATCCTGGTCGTGGACGACAACCGCCTCAATCTCACCGTCGCCAAAGGTCTTCTCGGATTGTACAAGGTCGAATGCGACCTCGCCCAGTCCGGAAAGGAGGCGTTGGAGAAAATCGCCGCCGGGGAATACGACCTGGTTTTCATGGATCATATGATGCCGGAGATGGACGGCGTGGAAACGACCCGCCGCATCAGGAAAATGGGGGGACGGCAGGCCGACTTGCCCATAATCGCGCTAACCGCCAACGCGGTGCAGGGGGCGCGCGAACTGCTGCTAACATCCGGCATGAACGATTTCCTCTCCAAGCCGATAGAGCGCGACAAGCTTCACGCCGTCCTCGAGCGCTGGATTCCCGCCCACCGGCGCAGGAACACCGTCGTATCGCGCCTTCCCGACTCGTTGACCGAGCGGTTGGAGCGGGCGGCGGCGATCGAGGGGCTGGACATTCGGCAAGGCCTGGAGAACGCGGACGCGACGCAAAAGGAATACGAAGATGCGCTGGCGAAGATGGCGCACCGGCTTCCGCGCGCGACGGAGGCGATCGTCGGACTCTTCCACGCCCGCGACCACGACCGCCTCGTTTCCGCCCTTTCCGCCGAGCGAACCGCTTTCGCCAATCTCGGCGCGGTGATCCTTTCCCGCGTGGCGGCGGAACTCGAGGAAGCCATCGGCAGGGGCGACGCCGGGTTCTTCGCCGATATTCTCCCCAAATTCCTCGCCATCGCCGAAGTCACGGCCGAACGGCTGGCGGAAATTTTCCCGACGCAAGCATAGGGAGGTTGCGCCGATCCGCGATATAGCTAAGATATTGTCCTTCTTTTGGCATTTATTGGGAACATGACGCATGAAGACCGACGACATCAGGACCAAATTCCTGGAATTTTTCGCATCCAAGGGCGCCCGCATCGTCCCCTCCGACTCGCTGGTCCCCCACAACGACCCCACCCTCCTGTTCACCGGGGCGGGCATGAACCAGTTCAAGGACCAGTTCATGGGTCTGCGGATCGAGTACCGCGCGGCGACCACCTGCCAAAAGTGCATCCGCACCGGCGACATCATGAACGTGGGCGTCACCCCCGCGCACCAGACCTTCTTCGAAATGCTCGGCAACTTCTCCTTCGGCGGCTACTTCAAGCGCGAGGCGATCGCCTGGGCCTGGGAGTTTCTCACCCGCGAAACGGGCATGTCCCCCGATCGGCTCCAGGTCTCCGTCCACGATTCGGACGACGAGGCCTACGCGATATGGGAAAAGGAGATCGGCCTTGCCCCGGAACGCGTCCACCGCTTGGGCGATCACGACAATTTCTGGCCGGCCGACGCGCCGAAACTCGGTCCCAACGGCCCCTGCGGACCGTGCTCGGAAATCTTCTACGACCGGGGCGCGCGGTTCGGCTGCGGCAAGCCCGACTGCGGCATCGCCTGCGACTGCCGACGCTGGGTCGAAATCTGGAACCTCGTCTTCACCCAGTTCAACCGGCAGGACGGCGGCAAACTCGTGCCGTTGCCCCAGAAGAACATCGACACCGGCATGGGCCTTGAACGCATGGCGGCCTGCCTTCAGGGCGCGCCGACCAATATGGATATCGACATCTTTCAGCCGCTCACCGGCGCCGTCGCGGCGTTGGCCGGCAAAAAATACGGCATGGTCCGCGAGGAGGACGTCCTCATGCGCCGCACCGCCGACCACGCGCGCGCCATCGCCTTCTGCATCGGCGACGGGGTGTTGCCCGCCAATTCGCACCGCGGCTATGTGCTGAAACGTCTTTTGCGCCGCGCCGCCCTTGACGGTCGCCGGCTCGGGATCGGGCGGAGTTTCCTCCACACCCTGGTTCCGATCGTGGGCGAGGTCATGAAACAGCCGTATCCGGAGATACTGGATCACGGAACGTCCATCGCCGAAACCATCCGCCTTGAGGAGGAGAAATTCCTCACCACCCTTGATCGGGGCCTCGAGCGTATCGACCAGGCCATCGCGTCGGTGCGGGAGGCCGGAGGATCGATTTTCCCCGGCGCCGCCGCGTTCGAGCTCTACGACACCTACGGCTTCCCCTATGAACTCGCCGAGGAGGTGGTGGCGCGCGACGGCCTCACGGTCGACCGCGCCGGCTTCGACGCGGCCATGGCCGACGCCAAGGCCAAGGCCCGCGAGGGATCCAGGATGAAGGGCGACGTTTTCGCCAAGGGCCCGCTGCAGGACGTCAAGAAGCTCGTCTCCGGCAGCGAATTCCTCGGCTACGAAACGCTTTCCTCCGATGGCACGGCGCTCGCGGTGGTGCTGGGCGGCAGCCTGGTCGGCGAAGCCGGCCCGGGCAGCCAGGTGACCGTCGTCCTCGACCGCACCCCGTTCTACGGCGAATCGGGCGGACAGGTCGGAGACACCGGCCTTCTGGTCGGTCCCGGCAATCTCGTGGTCCGCGTCGAGGACACCCAGAAGCTCGACGGCATCCACCTCCACGAGGGCGAAGTCGAAAGCGGCGTCCTCAAGCCGAACATGGCGGTAAACGCCCAAGTCGACGCCGAACGCCGCCTCGACATCATGCGCAACCATACGACGGCGCATCTCCTCCACTACGCCTTGCGCCAGGTCCTCGGCGACAAGGCGGAGCAAAAAGGCTCCTATGTCGGCCCCGACCGGCTGCGTTTCGACTTCCGGCACGGAACGGCGGTAACCCCGGACCAAAGGGAGGAGATCGAGGAAATAGTCAATCGGCGCATCCTTGAAAATGCCCCCGTCGTCACCCGCGTCATGCCGGTTGACCAGGCGCGCAAGGCCGGCGCCATCGCCCTCTTCGGCGAAAAATACGGCGAGGAGGTGCGGGTGCTGTTCACCGGCGACTATTCGATAGAGCTCTGCGGCGGCACCCACATGAGGGAAACCGCCCCGATCGGCAGTTTCCGCCTCGTTTCGGAGGAATCCATAGCAGCCGGCATCCGCCGCGTGGAGGGCGTCACCGGCATTGCCGCTTTCCGCTTGTCGCGCGGTCAGGGCGAACTTCTGGGCGATATCGGCCGGGAGTTGCGCACGCATCCCCGTGAAGCCAGGTCCCGCATCCGCGCCATGTCGGAACATCTGCGCGAGCTTGAAAAGACGGTGATCCAACTCCGCCTTTCGGCTGCCCGGGAGCGCGCGGCCCGCTCCGAACCGACAATGGTCGGCGACGCCAGGTTGTTGGCGCTTGACGTCGGCGAAACCGGCGCGAGGGAGCTCGGCGAGCTGGCCAGGGAAGCACTCGCAAAGCTGGGTGAAAACGGCGTGGCGGTGCTGGCCGGTCGCGATGGCGACAAGGCCGCCGTCGCGGTGGCGGTGGGGAAAGGGCTCGCTCCCGCCAGAATCAAGGCCGGCGACATCGTAAAACGTCTTTCCGCCATTGTCGGCGGCGGGGGCGGAGGCCGGCCGGATTTCGCGCAGGCCGGCGGCAGGGAAGCTGAAAAGATCAATGAACTCGTCTCCCGAACGCCCGCGATTGTCGCCGGTTTGTTGCACTGACGATTATTGACAAGCGGCGGCTATAGCGGGATAATTGCAAGGCATTGCAAGGTTCCGCCGCGAGATATGCGTGACAAGCGGCTCGAGGCCGGTTCGGCCTCGGGCCGGTTGTTATTTTACTCTGGCGGCGACAATGTGGACTTTTGGAGGAAATCGGGCGGCGGTTGGCCCGATTTTCTTTAAAAGTCGACGCGATACCGCCGACCATGTAATAATTCTCGACGAAAAATGGATCCCTAGGAAACTTTGGAGAGAATTAAACGGCGGTTTGTTTGATTCTCTCCAAAAGTCCACGACAATGGAAGACGCAAAAGACAAACGGTTCGCCGCCGCCCTGGCCCTTCTCGAGGAACGGCGATACCTGGAGGCTTTGGACGCTTTTTCGGAGTTGGTGGCCTTGTCCCCCGAAATGACCAGCGCTTATGGCAACCGGGGGCTTTGCTATCTTGGGCTTGGGCTGGAGCGCGAGGCCAGAAACGATTTCGAGACTGTTCTGCAGCTCGACCCCGGCGATGCCATGGGCCACTCCATGCTGGGGGAGCTCTCCCGTCTGGACGGCGATCCGGAGGAGACATTGCGCCACGCCATTGACGCGCTCGAACTCGATCCGAACGAACCTCAGGCGCTGTTCATCCGGGGTTGGCTGTTCGCGAGGGCGGGCCAGTATGCGGAGGCGGCCGACGATTTCGCGAGGCACATGAAAGTTTCCGGCGACAACGGCGACGTTCGGGATCTGCACGAAGCCTGCGTCGTTCTGGCCTCGGAAGCGCCGGTCGATGAATTCGGGAAATCCGTCGACTCTCCCGATTTGATCGAGGAATATCTGGGCAGGCGGGGATGGTCTTTCGATCGCCGCCCATACGGGGATTACGAGGGGCGGGGCATGCCCTGCCCCTACGCCCATTGCATTCACAATTGTCCGCCGCTTTCGCCGGAAGCCCCGGACGGTTGCCCGGTATTCGGCTGCGCCTGTCCGGGCGAACGCGAACAGGTGGCTTGGTGCCGGGAAAACCCGCGCCATATCGACTGAAGGGAAAAATGTGGGAGAGATACGCCTGTCTTGTTACGCCGCCCCGTGGGGAGGCGAAGGTGCGATCAAGGCCATCACCGACATCGCGGATTGCGGCTTCGAGGGATTGGAATTCCCGTCCGGCGTGGTCCAGCGTTTCGAGGACCGGTTGCACGTGTTCGAGGAGATCCTCGACACCACCAGTCTCAAATTGTCCGGGCTGTTGCAGAGCGTCAATCTGGTGGACAAGGAGAAGGCGGATGAACAGGTCGAGCGCGCCGCCAATTCGGCCCGCTTCGCCGGAGCGACCGGCCAGGGCAACCTCATCGTCTGCCACAGCGAACCCCTCGCCGAAGCGCTGGACGACGACGGCTGGACGACCGCCGCCGCCATCATAGAGGAAATCGGCTTCCGTTGCCGCGACTTCGGAATCACCCTCTGCTTCATGCCCAAGGCAAGACACTTGGCGGACACCGACCGCGACATCAAACGCCTTCTCGCCATGACCAACCCCGAGGTCGTTTCGCTCGCCGTGGACACGGCGGAGCTGACGCTTTCGGACCTGGATCCGGCGAAAATAGTTAAGACCCACGCCGGCCGGCTCAAATCGGTCCGCTTCCGGGACGTCTCCGGCTCCAAGCGCCGCGCGGAAATCACCAGTTCGCGGCCGGGAACCGCGCCGCAATTCGGACGCGGGGCGGTGAAATTCGATGCCGCATCCAAGGCGCTCATCGACATGAAATACGACGGCTGGATCACCGTCGACATCTCCGGCGAATCCGCATCCCCCAAGGACGCCGCCGCCGCCGGTCACCGCTACCTGCTCAGGCGTTCTGGCCTGTATCCGTACTAATCCGGGAGCGGCGACCATGGGCGACAAAAGCGAAGTCCGGCGGAAAAGCGTTCTACATCTCGTCTCCGGGGAATGCGCCTGGGAAACAGCCCGCCATGCGCTGTCCCTCGCGGCGGCCGAATCGGCGGCCGGAATCGAAGCGTTGGTGCTCGCCCCGAAAGGATCGTGGGCGGAAGCGAACGCCGCGGCGCTGGGAGCGGAATGCGCGACCGGTGGATTCGGGGCGCCCGTCAACCCGCTGGCATGGTTGGAGCTGGGGGGCGCGGCGAAAAAGGCGGGCGCGAAGGCGCTGCACGCCCATGACGCCAAGGCGTTGCGCCTCATGTCACTAGCCGCCCGGTTCGCCGGCGCCGCCAAATCCGCGACCATCTATTCCGCCGGCAAAGCGGAAGCCAAGCTGTTCCTCGGAAAAACGGATCTTGCGATCTGCGCCTCGGAAACGATTCTCGAAGCGGCAGGCGGCCCCGACCGGGCGAAAATGATCCCGCCCGGAGTGGATGTGGCGGCCCATAAAAAAGCGGCTGAGGAACGGGAGTCCAAAAGGCGCGAGGCGCGGGAGCTTTATTGTTCCGCCAAGGAAAAGCCGCTTTTCATTCTCGCCGTCGCGCCGTTCGAGGAAGCCAGCGGTCTTGGCGCGCTTATCGAGGCCATGACCGCCATCGTCGCCAAGCTGCCGCAAACGCACCTGCTCCTCATGGGCGTCGGCGCCTTCCACGCCGAACTCGACCGTCTCGCGCGGGTGACCGCGCTTGAGGAGCACGTCACCTTCCTTGATCCCGATCCCGACCTCGCTTCCCTGCTGGCGGCAATTGACGTCTATGCGGGAACGCGCCTGAACGACGCCGCCGGCCTGGTCCTGCGCGAAGCGATGGCGGCGGGACGCGCGGTGGCGGCCGTCGATTCGGGCTGCGGCGCCGAATTGCTGGAGGGGGGGAAAACCGGCGTGCTGCTGGCAAAGGGTGACGCGGAATCCCTGAGAACCGGCCTGCTGGACCTGCTCGGGAATCGCACGAAACGGGAACATCTCGGCAGACTGGCCGCCGCCCACGCCGCAAAGCGGTGGGATCTCGCCAAAACGGCGCCGGAGATGGCGGAGGCGCACCGCGCGCTCATAATCCGCGGGAAGTGAAAACCGCGATTCGTGGTTGGCCCGATTTTCTTTAAAAGTCGACTGGAAGAAGCCTCCCTGCCCCATGTCCGTCCCGGAATTGGTTGCGATCTATTTCGCCGCAAGTTCGGCGAACACCTCGCTCATGCCCCGTGGGCGCGGGCCGCCATGGGCTTTGTATAGCGAGGTGTCGAGTGTGCTGTCCACCGGCCGCCTGTCTTCTCCGCCGGGCTGCCCGGCGCCGACCACCAACTCCTGGTCGAATCCGAAGCAGCGGGCGATGGCGCGGGCGAAATCGGCTTTGGTCTGGCTCTCGCCCGCCGCGATGTGAATGATGCCGGAAAGATTATTTTCAATGCAAAAAGCTATGCCCTTCGCCGCGTCCCCGGCTAGGGTGTAATGCCGCACCAGGGTGTTCTCCACCGGAACGGGCTTGCCCTTGGCGAGTTTGTCGACGAATCCCTTGAGCGGACTGCGCGCATCCCCGCGATCCACGCTCCACAACGCGGGAACGCGGGTTATGAGGCAGTCCCCCACCGCCCGCGCGGCGAATTCGCCCGCCAGCTTGGTGCGCCCGTACACGTTGACGGGAAGCGTCCGGCTTTCCTCGCGGTAGGGCGGGGTCGTTCCCGGAAAAACATAATCGCTGGAAACATAGACCAATTTCGCGCCCGCCTCGTTGCACGCCTCCGCCACGAATTCGACGGCAACCGCATTGACCATATACGCGCGCGCCGGATCCTTCAGGCAATCCTCGGGAACCCGCATCGCGGCCGTGTGCGCCACGTGGGTGAATCCACGCCCGACGATGGCCCGCCGCACCTCCTCGCGATCCTCGATGTTGACGGCGATTTCGGCGGCGCCGGCCCCGGATGCGCGATGCCCCGCCGATACGACCTCGGCGAAGCGTGAAAGCTCCTTCGCGAGCGGCTTGCCGAGAAGCCCGGTTCCCCCGATAACGAGAATCCTCATCGCATCACCCTCCCTTCTCCCCGGCTTCGCCGTCAAATGCCGAGCAGCCAGCTCCCGGCCGGGTATGATTCAAGCGCTTCGTCCGGACCAACGAATCCCGCCCTGGTCAGGCCTTCGCCGAGACGACGGCCGCCGCCGGCGAGATCCACCCGGATATGGCGCACGCCCTCCGCCCGGAGGGTTTCCGCGAGATCGGAAAGCATCCAGGCGACCAATCCCATGTCGCGCCAGCCCCGCCCGAGCGCGAGCGCGGGCACCCGCACGGAATCCGGACGGGCGCTTTCCACCCAGACCGCGCCGGAAAGCGCGCCCTTGATCCACAGCCCCCAAACGCGGCGACGGTCATGCGCGCCCGGCAACCGGTCGAGACCGAACGATTCGCCGTCGGGATCGTCCCTTCGCTCGTTTTCGGCGATGGCCGTCGCCAGCGGAAGATCGCCGGGCGCCAGCGGTTTGAATTCGAGGAAAGGCGTCGCCGCCACCGAATCCTCCAGTCGTGCGCCGCCGCCAAGAAGCGCGCCGGCGCAAAGCGCTTGAAACAACGCGCGAAAAAACGAAAATGGCATGGTTCCGAACTGAAGTTTTGCGCCTTGGGCATTCAAACCTCCGAATGCCCAGTTTGTAAAAATCACAATCCTTGCGGTACAAGCGTTTTCGATTTTTGCAAAGTGGCGATTGGCGGTTTAATCGCCACTTTGCAAAACTTCAGCCACGAACTGACGCGGCAAACCGTCGGTCAGCGAAATTGTAGGCGTGGCGTGCGCGAACGCAATTGTTTTCGCCGCTCTCGAATGGACCGGGATCATGCTCGAAGTCAAACCGTTCTCATTTCAGGATTCCCGTTTCCTGGAAATCCTTTCCCGCGACCTCGCCATGGACAGCCAAATCGGCGCCACGACGGCGGAAATCGTCAATTCCATACGGAATGGCGGGGGCGATTCGCTTCTCGACCATATCCGCCGCTTCGACTATCCCGTCGAAAGCCTCGCCGACATCGTCGTCGCTCCGGAGGAGTTCGAGGCGGCGCGGAACCGGGTGGACGACTGTTTCCTCGCCGCCATCACCCTGGCGCGGGTCAATATCAGGAAATTCCACGAATACCAGCGGCGGCAGGGCTATATCCACGACGACGGCGACGGAGTGCGGCTAGCCAAGCGGGTGGTTCCCATCGCCCGGGTGGGCGTATATTGCCCGGCGGGCACGGCGCCGTTGTTCTCGTCCCTCCTCATGAACGTGGTGCCGGCGCAGATCGCCGGCGTCGGTGAAATCGTCGCCGCGATGCCTCCCCGCAAGGACGGGACCATCGATCCGCACCTGCTGGCGACGGCGCGGCTGCTTGACGTCGGCGCCGTTTACAAAATGGGGGGCGCGCAGGCCATCGCCGCCCTTGCCTACGGCGCCGGCCCGGTGAAACGGGTCGACAAGATCGTCGGCCCCGGAAACGCCTACGTCGCCGCGGCCAAGCGCATGGTGTTCGGCAGGGTGGGGATCGATTCGGTGGCCGGCCCGTCGGAGATCGTGGTCATCGCCGACCACACCGCGAACGCGAAATTCATAGCCGCCGACCTTCTTTCGCAGGTGGAACACGGAAGCGGGTTTGAATCCGGCGTCCTGCTCGCGACCGACCGCCTCGTCGCCGAAGCGGCGCGAATCGAGATCCTGCGCATGCTCGACGCCCTCGAGCGGAGAAAGGCGATCACCAGCGCGCTCGCGCGCTACGGCGCCATTTTCGTCTGCAAGGATCTCGCCGAGGCGGTCGCGGCCGCCAACGCCATCGCCCCCGAACATCTCGAACTCCAGACCAGGGACAACGAAAGCCTGCTTGCCGAGGTCGAAAACGCGGGGGCGGTGTTCGTCGGCCCGTGGTCGACGGAACCGGTCGGCGACTACTTCGCGGGCAGCAACCACGTGCTGCCGACGGGAGGCGCGGCAAGATTTTCGTCCAGCCTCGGAGTGGGGGATTTCATCAAGGAAATGTCGGTCATCGAATACACGGCGGAACGGCTCAGGAAAACCGGCCGCCATATCATGCTCATGGCCGGCGCGGAGGGGCTGACAGCCCATGCCAAGGCGGTGGAGGTCCGCATGGAACAACTGGAGGGAAGGTAGGAGGTGAAATTTCGCGAAACGTCACCGCTTCACGTAGATCGTCGGCTGGGCGTATTCGAAGCGGTGGGTGACGCCGGACAGGCTTTCCGAGTGGCCGATGAACAAATGCCCGCCCGGACCGAGCAGATTGTAGAAGCGGTTGATCAGTTGCTCCTGGGTCTCCCGATCGAAATAGATCATCACGTTCCGGCAGAAGATGAAGTTGAATTTGTTCCTGAACGGCCAGTCGGTGAACAGGTTGAGATAGCGGAAGGTTGCGAGGCCGCGCAGAACCGCCTTCGCCTGGTACGCCGGCTTGCCCTTGTCGTCGACGGCCGTGTCGAAATAGCGCTTGACGATCGCCGGCGGCACCCCCTTCAGCCGTTCCCGGGCGAAAAGCCCGCGCTGCCCGTGAGCGACGACCTCGGTGTCCAGGTCCGTCGCCAGAAGCTTGATGTCCCAGCCCGCGTGATCCTGGATGTTCTCGAGCAGGGTGATGGCGATGGAGTAAACCTCCTCCCCGGTCGAGCAACCCGCCGACCAGCCGCGCAGGCGAATCTTGCCGCCGCGCCGCGCTTCGGGCGACGCGGCCAGCATGGGTAGAAACGTATTGGCGAGATACTGGAAATGCTGGTTTTCCCGGAAAAACGAGGTCAGGTTGGTAGAGATGGCGTTCATGACCTCGGAAAGCGCCTCGCCGGACTTGTCGTTCTGCATCCAGTTGAAATATTCGCGGAACCCCTTCATCTTGCGCTGGCGGATGACCTTGCCGAAACGCGCGCGGACCAGTTCCCGCTTGTTTTCGCCCAACGAAATCCGCGCGTGCTGGTAGACGTATTTACGGATCTTATTGAACAAATCGTCGGTGAGATCGTCCCCGCCTGAACTCATCATTGCACTCCGGCGGTCCGCGGATTCCGCTCCGCCGCGCCGGCGCGCTGTTCATGCCGCTTGGCGAGATCCAGCGCCAGCACCGCAAAGCTGCTCACCAACTCGACATTCTCCACGGCGACGGATGCCGGAAGGTCGAGCTTCGCGGGCGCGAAATTCCATATTCCCAAAAGACCGCTCTCGACCATGACCGCCGCCGCCTCCTCCGCGGCTCCCGCCGGCACGGTGAGGATGCCCAGGGTCACGCCCAACTCCGAAGCCAGCCGCGGCATTTCCCGAAGGTGGTAGACCGGCCGCCCATGAATGGGAACGCCTATCCGGTTGTCGGAAACGTCGAAGGCGGCGATGATCCGCAGGCCGAAATTGCCGAAATTCTCGTAACCGATAAGCGCCCGTCCAAGGCTCCCCGCGCCGACGAGAAAGGCATCGGTCGTCTTATCCCAGGTGAGGAATGATTCAATTGCCGCAATAAGCGATTCAAGGTCGTAACCGATCCTCGGCTTGCCGGCAATGCCGGTAAGCGACAAATCCTTGCGCACCTGCGTGGAATCAAGATCCAACTCCGACGCGATGCGCGTACAGGAAATCCGGTCCCAGCCTTCTTCGCGGAATTGCCTGAGCAGACGCAGATAACCGGGGAGCCTGCGGATACTCGGTTGCGGAAACGCTTTCTTCGTCAAACTTCGCATCTTCGCCCTCGGATCTTCGGAATTTCCTGAAGCGGAGCGGAAACCAGAACCGACGACTCCAGGTCGTTCCCAAAACATCCGCCCGCCGCGCAAACGGCGGTACTCGGCCCTGCCTTCAGTATCGGCCCCGACGCGGCGAAAGTCAAGGAACCCTCTCGCCATTACGAAAAATCGCCACGCCGCTCCGCGCGCCGGCGTCATGCGTCCGCGGGAGAATCCGCGCCGGACGCCGCCGGACCGGTCGCGGCCGGGAAGGCAGGTTGCCGAATTTTCAAAGTCCGCCGGCATGGCCGTCAGTCCGCCGCGAGATAGGTGTCCGAGTCCAGCATGCGTTCGAAGCGCCTGGTAAGTACGGCCGACTGGTCGAGGGTCAACGAGCCGCGGCGCAAGGCCTCCTCCACCCGGTCGCGAAGCTTCGCGTTGATGCCGTCGCGGGTGAACTGCACATAGGCCAGCACCTCCATGACCGTGTCGCCCCCGATCGTCTTGTCTATGACGTAGCCGCCATCGGTGGAGGAAACGTGGACCACCGTGGTGTCGCCGAACAGATTGTGGAGGTCGCCGAGGATCTCCTGATAGGCGCCGATCAGGAAGATGCCGATATAGTACGGCTCGCCCTTTTTCAGGGGGTGCAGGGGCAAGGTGTGGCGTACGTCCCGCAGGTCGACGAACTGGTCCATCACGCCGTCCGAATCGCAGGTGATGTCGGCGAGAACCGCGTTGGCGGTAGGCTTCTCGTCCAGCCGGCACAAGGGCATGACCGGGAAAAGCTGCTTGATCGCCCAATGGTCGGGGATGGACTGGAAAAGCGAGTAGTTGCAGAAATACGTCGAGGCGAGAATGGATTCGAGCCCGGCGAGGTCGTCCGGCGCATAATCGAGACGGCGAACGTGCCGGACGATCCGGTTGCACGCGGCGCGGAAACCGGTCTCGACGCCGGCGCGGTCCTCGAGGGACAAATGCCCGTGGTTGAACAGGGTCAGCGCGTCCTGGCGGGCCTGCTTGGCGTCGTGATACGCTTCCTGGAAGTTCTTGGCGGTGATGCCCTCCACGATTTCATTCATCCGCACCAGCACTTCGTGGGGTTTCTTCGGCATGGGCGGAGGGGCGAGCCCGTTCTCGATATCCGACGAGGACAGCGCCTCGACCACGAGAAGCGAATGATGCGCCACCAGCGCCCTCCCCGCCTCGATGACGATGTTCGGATGCGGGAGCGACGCCTCGCGGCAAACGTTGGTCACCGCATCGACGATGTCGGCGGCGTATTCTTCGGGGCCGTAATTCGCCGAGGACGGAAAATTGGTGCGGGAACCGTCGTAATCCACCGCCATCCCGCCGCCGACGTCGATGTAATTGATCGGCGCCCCGAGCCGGCTCACCTCGCGGAATATGCAGCATGCCTCGCGGGCGGCCTGCTTGAAGCGCTGGATGTCGGTGATCTGGCTGCCGATGTGCATGTGCAGCAGTTGCAAGCGGTCGAGCATCCGCCGGCGGCGGAGGATGAAGATCGCTTCGAGGATTTCCCTCGCCTGAAGCCCGAATTTCGACTTGTCGCCGGACGACGACTCCCACTGCCCCCTCCCCCGGCTGGACAGCTTCATGCGCACGCCAAGAAGCGGCTCGACCTTGATCGCCCTGGCGCGGTCAAGGATGAGACCGAGCTCGGCCAGCTTTTCGACGACGAGAAAAACTTTCTGGCCGAGCCTTTGCGCCAACAGCGCCGAATCCACATACTCCCGGTCCTTGAAGCCGTTGCAGACGATAATCGCTTCCGGATCGCGGTGATAGGCGATGGCGATGAGCAACTCCGGCTTTGAGCCGGCTTCGAGCCCGTGGTGGAATTCGGCCCCGAGCGTCACGATGTCCTCGACGATGTGGCGGTGCTGGTTGACCTTGATCGGGTATACGGGACGAAAGCTCCCCTGGTAGGCGTGCTCCTCTATCGCCTTGCCGAACGCGGAATGAATGACGCTGAAACGATGGCGGAGAATGTCGCGAAAACGGATAAGCACGGGCAACTCGAGCCCGCGCAGCCGGATTTCGTCGGTGAGCGACTTGAGATCGATCCGCTTTCCGCCCGCGCACATGACGACATTGCCGTTTTCGTCGATGGCGAAGATGTCCTTGCCCCAGCGATCCACCCCGTAGAGGTCGGCGGCGTCCTCGATGCTCCACCGGTCCAAGGGGTTGCTCTTGCGCTTTTGCAAGCGCGGCCTTTTTTCGCTCATCGCGTCTCCAGGATCAAAAACAACATCCGCTCCCGCAAGGGCGCGGATCCGGCGCCGAACACGTAACCTAACCGGAGCGGGAGACAATGCAAGACAAAAAAAGGAATGGACACCCCCCCCGCCTCGCGCGGCCGGGGTGAAAAGTTCCCGGACGGCGGGGATGAATACGGTCACGCCTTCCCCTGGTCCAGCCCCCGGCGGAAAAAAGCCGGCGCGGGCGACTCGATAAGCAGTTTCGCTCCGTCAACCGGATGCGCCAGCGTCAGGCGCGCCGCATGCAGCGCGAGACGGGGAGCGCGGCTTTTGCCGTAACGCGAATCTCCCGCAACGGGGCAACCGATGGCGGCGAGGTGAACGCGGATCTGATGCTTGCGGCCGGTTCCCAGCCGAACCGCCAGCAGTGAACGCCCCTTCCGGCTCGCGAGAGTCTGGTAAAAGGTTTCCGCCGGCTTGCCGCCGCCCCTTTCGTCAACGCGGACGAACAACCCCTTGTCCTCCCAAAGCGGCAGGTCGATCCGGCCCTCGGGCAGTTTCGGGACTCCGTCCACCAGAGCGACGTACTCCTTGACGAAGGAATGCCATTCGGATGCCAATTTCCGCTTGAGCGACAGGGAGCGCGCAAAAAGAAGCACTCCGGACGCGTCACGGTCGAGGCGATGCGCGGCATGCAAAGCGTCGCGATCCTCCGGACACGCCATGCCGAGCCAGTCGCGCATGAACCGGATCGCCGTCTCGCGTTTTTCGCGCCCGCTCGCCACCGACAGCAGACCGGAGGGCTTATCGACGGCAACCAGGTGCCGGTCGTAATACAGCACCGGCAGCGGCGGTTCGCCAAGCCTCCTCGGCAGCGGTCCGCCCCGGTCCCGGTTCGCCACCTCCACCTCGTCGCCGGCCGACACCTCCATGGCGCCGGAACGCCGGGTCACGCCGCCCACCGTCACCAACCCGCCGCGCAACCGCGCCTTGAGCGTCGAAGGTCTCCAGTCGGGATAGGCTTCGCGGAGCAGGTCGATCAACCTGCCGTCATGGCAAGCGGTGAATCCGGGCATGGGCATCCTCAATACTCAAGGCCGAGTTTCTTGACCTTGTACCTGATCGACCGGAAGCTTATGCCAAGCAGTTCCGCCGCCTTGGTCAGGTTGAATCCCGTTTTCTCAAGCGCTTCCCTGACCAACTCCGACTCGATGTCCTGAAGGGTTTTTTCCAAATCGAATCCGGCATCGGGAAGCTCCGGGATCGCCCGGACGGCGCCGGAACCCGCCTCGGGAGCCGAGGCCAACGATTCCGCTTCCATCTTCCAAAATGGGGCTATATGCTCCACGCCAACCGAATCCACCTCGGCCAGCGACACGGCGCGCTGCACGACGTTTTGCAGTTCGCGGACGTTTCCCGGCCAACTGTGGCGCATCAGGGCTTCCATCGCCCTGGAATCGAACCCCTTGAGATCCTTGTGGAAGCGTTGCGAGTAAGTGGCGAGAAAATGCCCGGCGAGAAGCGGGATGTCGTCCCGCCGCTCGCGAAGCGGCGGTATGCGGATGGGAATGACGTTGAGCCGATAATACAGGTCGTGCCGAAACGACCCGGCTTCCATCATTTCGCGGAGATCGCGGTTGGTGGCGGTGACGAAACGGGCGTCGGTCTTGAGCGGCTTTTCGCCGCCCACCGGCACGAAGGTGCGCGTCTCGAGCGCCCGCAACAGACGGACCTGGGTGGACAGGGACGTTTCCCCGACCTCGTCGAGGAAAAAGGTGCCTCCGTTGGCCAGTTCCATGAGGCCGCGTTTGTCCGCCACGGCGCCGGTGAACGAACCGCGAATATGACCGAACAGCTCGCTTTCCAAAAGCGTCTCGGAAAAACCGCCGCAGTTTACGGCGATGAACGGGCCGGATCGCCGCGGCGACTGCGCGTGGAGCAGACCGGCGACCAGCTCCTTGCCGGTGCCGCTTTCGCCCTCGATCACCACGGTGCTGTCGGTGGGCGCGACCCTGCGGACCAAGTCGAGGATTTCCTTCACCGCCGGGCTCGAACCGATGAAACGAACCGCCCCGCCGTCTCCCTCCTTATCCTCCGCCGCGGTCCTGAATTCAATGGCGCGCCGCGCCATGTTCCTAAGATCGTCGTTGTCGAACGGCTTTTTAAGATAATCGAACCCCCCCAGGCGCATCGCGGCCACGGCGACATCCCAGGTTGAAAACGCGGTCATGATCACCACCGGCGTTTCCGGATCCGCTTCCTTCAAGCGCGCAAGCAGTTCCAGGCCGTCGATGCCGGGCATCCTGACGTCCTGAATGACCAGGTCGTACTTTCCCGCGTCGAACTTGGACAACGCCTCCATGCCGTTCCCGGCGGTGTCAACCTCGTGCCCGTCCTTGGCGAGGGCGATCGGGACAACCGTCCGCAAGCCGGGGTCGTCGTCGACGAAAAGAATCTTCGTGGCCTGACCGGAGTGGCGGCTCATTGATCTGCATCCTTGTACCTGTGAATGCGGTTCACCATTTGTCTGGCCGACTGCCGCGCATCCTGAACATCCTCGGCCGCCAGGGGAAGCCAGACGGTGAAAACCGCTCCACCGCCCACCCTGTTTTTAACCGCGATCGACCCGCCGTGAGCCTCGACCTGTTTGCGGGCCAGCGCGAGTCCCATACCCGTACCGCCCTGGCGGCGCGAGTAAAACGGCTGGAATACGTTGCCCAATTCATCCGGATCGACACCCGGCCCGTTGTCGGCGAATTCCACCTCGACGCCCTGCACGAAAGGCAGCGTTGCCCTTCGCAGCCGTATTTCAAGCCAGGCATCCGCCGGTCGCGCCAATTGCACGGCGTTAAGGCCAAGATTGAGGAACACCTCCTTCAGGCGATTGGCGTCGCAGACGATTTCCGGATCGTCCTCGATGACGACGGCGATTCTCACCGCCGCGGCCTCCTCGCGCCGCTCGAGCAGGTGACGCACCTCTTCCAAAACCGGCCCGAGACGACCTACTGAAAGCGCCAACGGTTCGTCGCGCGAAAAGGTCAGGAATCTCGTGATGATTCCATCCAGCCGGTCCGATTCGCTCAATACCAAATCGGCGAGCACCCGTTTGTCGCTGTCTTCCGGATAGGCGCTCATGAGCTCCTGGACGGCGCTCCGCACCGATGCCAGGGGATTGCGGATCTCGTGGGCAAGTCCCGTGGCCATCATCGAGATCGCCGAGAACTTCTCGATGCTGCGCTCGGCCGCCGCGATACGGAACCGCGGCGAAAGATCAATGACCAGGAGAAAAAGCACCGCCCGCTTGTCGCGGCCGTCCGGCGATATCCGCGTCGCGCGAATCTCCATCGGCGGCCGTTCCGCGATCTCGTTCCTCCCGATCGCGAAGACGAAGGATTCCCCCGGCGCCCCGCACGCAACCCGTCCCAGGGGGGATTGGCGGTAAGGCGAGCCGAACATGACCAGAGCCAAGTCGTCCAGGTCGACAGCCGCGTCCAGCTCGGGAAACAGCCGGCACAATTCGGCGTTTCTGTACAGCAATCGCCCGCGATTATCGGCAAAAGCCACCCCTTCGCCCATGTTCGCCAGAATTTCCGAATTAAGCCGCTGTTCGAGCGTCAGGTTGTCGCCAACCACGCCGGCGAGGTAGGCGATCACGAAAAAGAGCAGCGTCAGCAACAGCATATTCGAAACCGCCGCGGTTGGTTCGACGCCGCGCAAGAGGGCGGCGAATTCCCGGGGCAGGAACCCCACGCCAAGTTTCTGTTGGTTCGCGAACATGTGCGTCGCGCCGACGACAGCCAGCCCCAGGGTCGCGGCCGAGGGGAACAACGCCGTATAGCGGCGGGGAAGCCACAGCGACGCGATAACGAGGATAAGCAGATAATAGGTGATGAATATCGAGCGGAAGCCTCCGCTCGCCAGCACGACGCAGGTGATGGCCGCAAGATCGGAAATGAACAACACCGCGACCAGCGCGTTCGTCCGCTTGGCGTCGGCCATGAACGGGATCAGCAATATATTGACGACGAACAACAGCGCCAGGACCGCCACCACCGCATGGGGCGCGTAGAGGTCGTTGTCGCCGTATGAATAAAGGTGCTGGAATATGAACCCGATGGCGGTCAGGTAAAGAAGGGAGCGAACCACCACCAGCGCGCGGAATTTCAGAATTTTGCCGAAAAGTCTTTGATATGAAGAGACCATTTCGAATTCCAATCGCTTGCGGCCGGACAAACCGGTTGGCTTTTCAAGCAAACGGTCCGCACCTGGTGCGGACCGGTTTTCCCCATGTCCTTCCGCCCGCCGCGGCGACTCTTCGCACTCTCCGCCAAAACCGCGGCCGGATACGGATGGCGGACTTCCCGCCGCGGGCGCCGAACCGGACGCCGGATATCCGCGCCTATTGCGGCGCCGCTTTTACCGCCGTCTGCCGACGGACTGCTGCATCTCGAAAATAGGCACGAAAATGGCGATGACGATGCCGCCCACCAAAACGCCCATGACGACGATCATCACCGGTTCGATGATGGAAGTGAGCGATTCGACCGCCGCGTCGACCTGTTCGTCGTAAAAATCGGCCACCTTTTCCAGCAGCGATTCAAGCGCGCCGGTGCGCTCGCCGACCTGGATCATTCGCACCACCATCGGGGGAAACACCGCTGCGTCGCCAAGAGGCGCGGCCAGCGGTTCGCCCTGCCGCACCGCTTCCCGCGAGGCGAGAACCGCCTCCTCGACGACGCCGTTGCCGGCGGTGGCGGCCACGATCTCCAGGGATTCGAGCATCGGCACCCCGGACTGGAGCATGGTGGAGAAGGTCCGCGCGAAACGGGAAAGAGCGACTTTCTGCACCAATTCGCCGAAAATGGGCATGGTGATGAACGCCTTGTCCCACAAATACCTGCCACGCGCGGTTTTTCTGGATAAAACAATAAATGCGCCGACGCCGGCGATGGCGACCAACCAAACGTACCAGAACGATGTCAGGCTGTTCGATATGAAGATGACGATTCTGGTCGGCAGCGGGAGCTCCGCGCCCATCTTTTCGAATATGTCCACGAACTGGGGCACGATGAATATGAGCAGCCCGGCGGTAATGACCAATACCATGCCGATCGAGATGATAGGATACATCATGGCCGACTTGATTTTGCGCTTGAGCGATTCGCTCTTTTCAAGGTAGCCGGCAAGCCGCCTGAGAATGACGTCCAACTCGCCGGAGCGTTCCCCGGCGCGAATGAGATTGATGAAGAGGGACGAAAACGCTTTGGGAAATTTGGCCAACGCGGTCGAAAGGTCGCTGCCGGCGCGCACGTCCGACTTGACGCTGTCGATAACTATCTTGAAGCCGGGATCATCCGCCTGCTCGTGTAAAATATCAAGTATTTCCACCACCGACAAACCGGCTTCGACCATGGTCGAGAACTGGCGGGTGAAGATCACCAGATCTGCCAACTTGGCGCGCGGCTTGGGTTTGCCGAACTGGATATTGAAATCGAGGACGCTTTTCTTCGCCGGGGCGATGGAAAGGACCGTCATGCGGCCGCGCCGCAACGCCTGCACTGCTGCCGCCTGATTGGCCGCCTCGATGACGTCCTCCACCTTCGAACCCGACGAGTCCCTGGCTACGTATTTGAATTTAGCCACATTGTCTCCTGTCTATGACGTCACCTGCCGCGGGCGGACACTGTCCGCCCGCCCCGAGATTGATGGTTCATGACCTCGATGAGTTCGGCCATTTCGTCCAGGCGGCTTGTATTGCCCAACGCCGTCTGTTCAGTGATCTTCCCATCCCGAACCAGTTGGAGAAGGGAGGTGTTCATGGTCACCATGCCTTCCCTGGCGCCGGTCTGGATGGCCGAATAGATCTGGTGAATCTTGTCGTCGCGGATGTTGGCGCGGATGCCGGGCGTGGGAATGAGAATCTCCAACGCCGCCACGCGTCCGGCGCCGTTGGCCGTCTTGAGAAGCTGCTGCGAAATGACCCCCTCGAGCACGAAGGACAATTGGGTTCTGACCTGCGCCTGTTGGCCATGCGGAAAAACGTCGATGACGCGGTTGATGGTCTGCACCGCGTCGGAGGTGTGCAGCGTCGCCAGCGTCAGGTGTCCCGTCTCCGCCAATTCCAGGCCGAGCTGCACCGTCTCCATGTCCCGCATCTCGCCGATGAGAACGGTATCGGGATCCTGGCGCAAAACATGCTTGAGGGCGGCCTGAAAGTTATGCGTGTCCGGTCCCACCTCGCGCTGGTTCACCAGACAGCGCTTGTTGCGGTGCAGGAATTCGATCGGATCCTCGATGGTGACGATATGGCCGTCCTCGTTCGAATTGATATAATCCACCATGGCGGCAAGCGTTGTGGATTTTCCCGATCCGGTGGCGCCGGTGACGAGGACCAGTCCCTTGGGAAGGGCGCACAGGCGTTCGAAAATCTGGTTCGGAAGGCCCAGCTTTTTGAAATTCGCGATTTCGAAGGGGATGGTGCGCAATGTGGCTCCCACCGCGCTGCGTTGGTAGAACACGTTCACCCTGAATCGCCCGACGCCGGAGAGGCCGAATGCGGTGTCAAGTTCCTTCTCCCGCTCGAAACGGGCGATCTGGTCGGAGTTGAGAATCGCATAAATGAGCTTTTGCGACTCCTCGGGCGAAAGCGGAGGAAGATCGAGTGGACGCAGCACGCCGTTCATGCGTATCCGGGGAGGGCTCCCGGCCGTGATATGCAGGTCCGAACCGCGATTGGCGGCCAGCGTGCGCAACAAATCCTCGAGCGTTACCGACATGTCAGCACCTTTTTGGCGTTCATGCGCGGCTGTCCAACAGTCATGCCTTGATGTAGTTGTATATGTTCTCGTAATCCTTTGCCGGATTCTTCCACGAATAGTTGTAGCGCATGCCGTTCCGGGCCAGGCGGTTGAACGCGGGCGGATTGTCGAACCACAGCCGGATCGCGCGTTTCAGGCCGTAATCCAGGCTTTCCGGCGTTGGGTCGCGGAAGGTGAACCCGTTCGCGTTGTTCAAGCCCTTGCCGGAATTCTCGAGATCGAACACCGTATCCACCAATCCCCCGGTTTCGCGAACCACCGGCACCGTGCCGTAGCGGAGAGCGATCATCTGGGTCAGGCCGCACGGCTCGTAAAGGCTCGGCACCAGGAAAATGTCGCTGCCGGCGTATATGAGGCGGGACAAGTCCTCATGATAGCCAATATATAGATTGACGTCGTGGTTGTCCTTGAGTCCGTTCTGCAGGCGAAGGAAATCGGCGTTTACCTTGGGATCGGGCGCGCTCCCGAGAAGCACGAACTGCGCCTGTTCCTCGATCGAGGAAAAGATGGCGCGCTTGATCAGGTCCAGGCCCTTCTGATGGGTAAGTCTGGTAACCACCGAAACGATCGGTTTCCACGATTCCCAAAGTCCGAGCCACTCGCGGAGCGCGGTTTTATTCCTGTATTTTCCGAAAAAGTCGTCGCCGATGGAGTAACGCGCCGCCAGTTTGGAATCGGTCTGCGGGTTCCAGGCCTCGTAATCGAGCCCGTTGAGCACCCCGCCCACCTTCGCGGCGTTCCTGGTGATGGTATTCTGAAGGCCGCGTCCGCCGACCACCGTCTTGAGTTCGCCGGCATAGGTCGGACTGACGGTGGTGACGAAATTCGAATGTACGATTCCCGCCTTCATCATGTTGATGCAATTGGGGCGGCTGTCGTCCTGCATCCGATCGGGGCGCAGATAATTGCGGATATCGAGGCCGACCATGCCCAAAAGCTTATCGCCGAAATCGCACAACCCCTGGCATTCGTTGTTATGGATGGTGTAGACGACGCGCGAATTGTTCCAGCCCAACTTTTCGTATATATCCCAAAGCATGGCCGGGACCAGGCCGGTGGTCCAATCGTGGCAGTGGATGATGTCGGGACGGCGGCCGGTCTTGAACAGGAATTCCAGCGCCTGGCGGCAGAAAAACGCGAAGCGGTAGAGGTCGTCGTCAAAACCGTAAATCGACGGCCGATTGGTGTAAATGCCTCCGGTGATGAAGTCGCATTTCAACCCCTCCACCCACCCTTGATACACTTTCTCCGCCTGCCACCGGTCGAAACGCGGGCTCCACAACTCCGCGTGGGCTTCATGAAGATCGTGAATCGTATCGTAGCGCATGCAGGAGTACATGGGCGCAACGATCTCCACCGCATGACCCCGATTCATGAGTTCCCGCCCAAGCCCTTGAACGACATCGCCCAACCCCCCCACCTTCGCCGTCGGGGCGACCTCGGGAGTGATCATGACGATGTACATTCTTTTCTCCCTTGGAAGAACGCGGGTCGTATGGAATTCCGGCATTGACCATTCGCCGTCGTCGTCGTCGTCCTCGAAAAATTCCGCCGCCACCGCGGCCGCCTGGTCCTCTTCGCAGGCGACGGGCTTAATGGCCCGCACCGTGCCGAAAACTCCCGGGTCCTGCGCGGACGGGTCGGGAGCATGGTCGGCGGGCGCACCTCCGCCTGCGTAATCCAGGCTGGGAGCGCCTTCCAGATATCCGGCGTCGATTTCCAGGGGCGGAGGAGGAATGTAAGCCGCCTGCGGGTACGGCTCAACCTCCTGAACCGGACCTTCACCGGATCGGGAGTCGACCCCCTCGGGGACCGCATCCGACGCGGATGAAGATTCCCCGGCGCCATCCCCGGTTACGCTTGTTCCCGACGCGCGAGCTTCGGGCATTTCGTCGCCTTCTCGAACCAACGGAATTGAGACGGAACTATCGCCGGCATCGACCGCGTCCTCGGAAGGGGAAGTCGGCTTGCGAATCGCCGAGCTTCTGCCGGAACGGGAAAGGCGCGCTCTTCTCGTTTTCGCGATCTCCCGCCGTTTGTGTTCTTTTTTAGAAGCCATATCCTGTTTGCGCCTCCCAACGCGACCTCGATTTCCGGCGCATGCATACCAAGCATCAGTAACCGAACTTTTGCAAATTGGGCATTCAAACCACCGAATGCCCAATTTATAAAAGCGCACCTCTTGCGGTGCATGCGTTTATGATTTTTGCAAAACGGCGCTTGGCGGTTTAATCGCCGTTTTGCAAAATTTCAATTTGCAACGTAATACTGCTATATGCGAAGGATAAGGTCAAGGACTTTTACCCTCACAGGTTTCCGAATCCCCGCGTCTGGTTGGAACCTGAAAACCAATCGGCGGGGCAACCCCCGATCGTTGAAACAAAGACGTCCAATTTCCGTCGCAATAAAAAATAGTTCCCGCTGTTACGCCCACAGGCATCAGCAGCAGACCGGTAAACGGAATGAAAAACAGGAACTGCATGCCAGTCCCAAATCCGGCTATCTTCCAAAAGTTTCCGTCGGTTAGCAGCTTTTTGTGGCGGGGACGGAGAAAGTTCCTTGCCATCGCGGAGTCGATATATCCGAATCCCGAGAAATACGCCCCCACCATGAAAATCGGTAAAAACCCGATAACCGGGATCAGCAGGAAAGGCAAAGCCGCCAACGAGCAAACCAATTGCCGCAAGGCGGTCAGCAGCGAACCGAGCATGCTGTTGAGGGTGGCGCGCAGCGTCAAGCGGAGGGGAAGCGACAGTTTTTTCTCCGTCCCCGCGTATGCGGCTTCCACCTTCTCTGAAAGCAGGTCGTTAAGCGGCGAGGCGAGCACCATGCCCACGGCGGTAAAGCTGAAAAAGGTGACGGCGAGGGCCGCAAGCCCGACGGCGGCCTTGAGAATCCAACTCGTCCAGTTCACCGCCGCCGCCAACCATCCGCCCACCGGTCCCCAGAAATCCCAGGCGACGGCGCCGATCTGCCATCGCGCCAGCAACCAGAACAAAAGCGCAAGCACCAGGACATAGAGAAGAATGTTAAAAAGAAGAGGCAACACCGCATACCGCTTCAATCCCCGATTTTTATAAAGGAATTTCAGTCCGGTCAGCGGGAGTCTCACCCCGGCGATAAAGTCGTTTACGGCGCTTGCCGATGAATCCCGGTTCATAGCTGCCTTGTTCATCCCGAAAAAACGCCCCGAACCGAATCCGGCGGATCGGGGCGGAAGTCACGCGACAAAATCAAAAACCCTCCCCATGGCCGCGGCTGTTTCCCGCCGCGCGAACCGTCGGGCCGCCAGCGCCATGGTTCGCTCAATCGTCAGCCATCCGGCGAAAATCCATATCATCGAAGGCAAATATGCAGTCCGCCGTTTCCAGCGTGCAGAGATAGGTCAGGTCGATCCGGTCGTTCTCGATCTGCCGCAGCAATTGCCGCGTCCGCGCCGTGTGCACGGTGATCCGCAGTTCGGAATACCGCACCGCCTGTCCCGTCTCGACAAGGAATCCCCAATCGGAGGAAATGGCGAGAAACAGCTCCCGCACCGCCTGATTGAGGGCGCGGATCAGGATCGGGTTTTCGGTGTTCTTGTGTTTGACGGCCAGCTTTCTCACTTGCTGCGACAGCCGGTACATGTGGCGATATACCCAGCAATTGGGTTGGTAGCTGCGGCCGTCCACCCAAGTCTGGAAATAATCGTTCCTGCCCCATGAACTGGCTCCGGGCATCATTCGCTGATGGCGCTTATGCTCGCCGAGATATTCCGACGGCGTCACCGGGCGGACCTCGGTCTGGTCGAAGAGCATCTTGCGGAAGACCGATTCTATCCACAGCGGCCCCTCTTCCCACCAATGACCGAACAACTCCGCGTCGTAGGCGGAAACGACCAGCGACTTGCGGTTGGTGGTCTTGAGCACATGGTTGGCCTTGACGCCGCGGTAATAGGCAAACTGGCCGGCCTGTTCGTGCACCGTGCCCTCCGCCCACATCGGGTTGTAATAATCCTTGTCGCCGAGGCTCCCGCCCTTCTTGGTGATGCGGTAGTACTTGATGCCGGTGTTGCGGCGAACGTTGGCGGTCCGGAAGTATTCGGGCAGATAATCCCATTCCGCCTCATAGCCGAGATCGCGGTACCATTCCTTGTAATTGGGATGGCCGGGATACCCCCCCTCGCGCGACCACACCGAGGATCGGGTTTCCTCGTCAATGCCGAAGAAGGTCACGCCCGCCGGGGAAACCACCGGAGCGTCGGTCCCGAAAAACGATTTGGTGTCGCCCTGGTCGATGCCGACGGCGCTCAACAACGCCCACTTGATGCCGCTGTCGGCAAGAAATTTGTCGACTCCCGGAGTGAAGGCGTTTTCCGGCAGCCACATCCCCCGCGGGGGCCGTCCGAACACCCGCTCGTATTGCTTGACGCCGGTATCCAACTGAGCGTTGGCGGCCGCGGAAATATGCTTGAAAAGCGGGAGGATCATATGAGTGGCGGCGCAGGTGATGACCTCGATCTTTCCCATGTCCTGAAAATCGCGGTAGCCCCGGGTCAGGTCGCCCTCGTAGGCGTCGAACACGGTCTTGGCGACCCAAAAGCGGTGCAGCGTCTGCTCGATCGTGTTGTACCAGGGCTTGCCCTTCGAGTTGTCGCGCTCCCGGGTGGCGAACGCTATGCATTCGTCGATGTGGCGCGCCGCGCGCTTCTGCAACAGAGGCGTCTGCATCATCGACAGCAGGGACGGCGTCAGCGACAGGGTGACGCGGAAGTCGACCTTGTCCCGCTCCAACCGCCAGAACAGGTCAAGAAGCCGGGTGTAGACGGAGATCACCGCCTCCATGAACCATTGCTCCTCCAACGGCACATCGTATTCGGGGTGATGCACGAACGGCAGGTGCTGGTGGAGCACGAGCGACCAGTAGCCTTTTTCGTCCGGCGCGCAATGCGTGCGGTTTTTCCAGTAGTTGTACTGGTTGATGCGCCATTCGGACTGGCCGACGTCGAGGATCACGTCGTTCGGGTCGACTTCGACGTCGGCCCAGTCGGCGTATTTTTGCTGGTTGGTCACCGAATCCTTGGGCGCGAAGGCGCTGTTGGACCGCGCCACGATCTCGAAAAAATCGGTCCCGTCGGCGCGATAGCCGATCTCGGCGACGTAATCGTTGTCGGGCTTGACCTTGATCCAGTACTCGTTCTTGTCGTTGAGCCAATCGTCGACCTCGAACACGGAGTGCGCATTGAAGCCGCTGAACTCGATGCCGGTGACCCGGTATATCCGCAGAATCAGCCGGTTCTTCTTGAAAAAATCCGCGCCGAATTTTTCGACCAGCGACGCCCGCGTCTCGTCCGACACCTCCCAAACCGCGAACATGGATTCGGGATCGCGGGGGATAAGGTAGAGGTAGGTTTCATTGTAAAGGGGATCGAGGTACGGCACTTCCTTAAGAAGGTCAAGATCCACCTTGACCCGCACGCCCTCTTCGCCCGGGATGGCGTCGCCCGGCTTCAGGTCGTCCTCGTCCTTCGCCGCCTTCTGGACGCCGGTGTTCGCGGACACCCTGCCGCCGCTGCGGATAACCTCCTTCTTCCCGTCCGTTTCCGTTTGCGAGGCGGGATGCCCGGAAACGCTGGCCTTGAGGATCGTGTCCGCGCCTTCATCCAGAGGCGTATCGCCCCCTGAAGACCCTCCATCCGCCCGTGAGACCAAATCCTCGTCCGCGCCAGCCTTGCCGCCGCCCCGGTCATATTCGAGATCATCGGCCATTTAATCCCCTTTTATGCAGGTTTCGATGGAACGCCATCCCTCCGCCTTTCACAGAATAGGTCATTGCCGCGGATTGTGCAAGTGAATGTCGGCGTTTTTACGGCAACCCGGGTCAAGCCGGGAAAAGACTACTGCATGGAAACGGGATCGATGTCGAGCGTTGTTTTGACGCCCCGCTCCTCGCCGGGCTTCAGGCCGGCGCGTTCGAGCCACTCCGAAAGCGCGACATGGTTCGGCGCGAACAGGATGAGATGCCGTCGGTGGAGTTTTTGCAGGCGCTCGATCTCGCAAGGCGCGGGACCGAGCACGCGCAGGCCGGGCGCCAGCGTCGACTCCGCAGCCGCTCCGGCGTGGCGCGCCTCCTCCTCCACCGCGCCGCGTTTTTCTCCCGAGAAAACAAGCCGCGCCATCCGCCCGAAAGGGGGATAGCCGCGCCGCCTGCGGTCGGGAAGCTCGGTTTCGACAAAGCCGGCGTAATTCTGCGCCACCGCGAACCGCACCGCCGGATGCTCCGGCTGGAACGCCTGGACCACCGCCAGGCCGGGCTTTTCCGCCCTGCCCGCCCTGCCGATCACCTGGGTGACGAGCTGAAAAGTGCGCTCGGAAGCGCGGAAATCGGAAAGCCCCAGCGCCGCGTCCGCCATCAGCACGCCGACCAGGGTGACGTTCGGAAAATCCAGGCCCTTTGCGACCATTTGCGTTCCCAGCAGGATGTCGTATTCTCCGCGCGCAAAGCTGGCGAGCGCGTTCCGGTGCGCGTCCTTGGCGGACATGCTGTCCGAATCCATCCGCAGCAACCGCGCTTTCGGGAAAAGCGAGCCGAGAACGTCCTCGACGCGC
Source organism: Planctomycetota bacterium (assembly GCA_031270685.1). Classification (GTDB taxonomy): domain Bacteria; phylum Planctomycetota; class SZUA-567; order SZUA-567; family SZUA-567; genus JAIRTL01. The sequence continues at coordinate 3,742 of JAISXA010000070.1, read as the reverse complement.
TCGGTGCCGGCGCCGCCGAAGCGCAAAACCTTCGCGCCGCAGGTGGGGCAATGCTCCGGCACGGAAAAGGTCCGGCCGCAATAGCCGCAGCGCATCAACGCCTCGCGGCGATGATGGGTCAGGGCGACGTCGCAATCGGGGCATTCCAGCGCGTCGCCGCAAGCGGCGCAGCGCACGATGGTGTGGAAGCCGCGCCGGTTGAGGAACAGGATCGCCTGTTCCCTTCGCGCCAGACATTCCTTGAGCGAGCGTCCGAGCTCCCGGGAAATCAGCGCCGGCTGCTTCACGTCCGCCCATTCGCGCCGCAGATCCACCACCGCCACCTCGGGCGGCCGCGCGCCGCCCACCCGCGACGGCATCGCCGCCAGGCGGTGTTTGCCGGAAAGGCAGTTCACCCAGCTTTCGAGGGACGGCGTGGCGGAACCGAGAACCGCGACCGCGCCGGCCAACGAGGCCCGCACCAGGCCGAGGTCCCGCGCGTGGTAACGGGGATCGTTGTCCTGCTTGTAGGTGCGCTCGTGCTCCTCGTCTACGATGACCAATCCGAGATCCGCCAACGGGGCGAACAGCGCCGACCGCGCCCCGACGGCAAGCTTGAGCTCCCCGTTTCGAAGCCGCCGCCAGTGCTCCGCCCGCTCCCCGTCGGACAAATGCGAATGCAGCACGGCAAGATGTCCGAATCGCGCCTCGAAACGCGCCACGGTCTGCGGGGTGAGGCTGATCTCGGGAACCAGGACGAGCGCCCCGCGTCCCGCCGCCACCGTTTTCCCGATCAGTCGCATATACACTTCCGTCTTGCCGCTCCCGGTCGCGCCATGCAGGAGGAAGGACGCGAAGGTCCCGCCGTCCATGGCGGCGGCGATTTCATCCACCGCCGATTGCTGTTCGGAGGAAAGCCGCGGCCGGTCGCCCGAGTCGACGACCTTGGTCATGCCGCCTTCCGGAACCGTGAAGGAGATCAGGCCCTTTTTGGCTATTTGATGCAGGACGACGCCGGACGCGGCGACGGGCAGACCGTCGGTGTCGGAAAACAACCTGCCGCCCGGACGTTCCCGGAACCATTGAACCAGCGCGCGCAAACACTCGGCCTGCTTCGGCGCGCGCCGCGCGGTCCGCTCCGCTTCGGTCTCGAGCGCGTCCAATACCGCGAGCGGCCGGATTTCACGCGCGGAACGTTTCCCGCTCCCCCGTTTCACGCCGGCGGGCACGGCGGCGGCGAGCACCGTGCCCCAACCGGTGCGGTAATACTTCGCAGCCCAGCGCGCCAGTTCAAGAATGTCCCCGGGGATCCGTTCCGCTCCGGCCGGGGCGATGGAGATCTCCTTGATCAGATTGGGAGCTATGGGCGGAATCGGCGAGATGGACACCACGACGCCGCGTATGGAGCGTTTGCCGAAAGGGACCTCCACCCGGTCGCCGGGGGCGAGGGAATCCAGGATCGCGTCGGATATGCGGTAATGAAACACCTTGGTGACCGGAGCCTCGACCACGACCCCGGCGTACAGCGGCGGTTTTTCCCCTGCCATGTCGTCAACCCAGAAGCAGGCTCCGCCCCGGCAGAAAACCGCCGGGGCGGACCTTCGACGCCAGCTCGCCGGCGTCGAGGCTGTACAGGGGCGAAATTTCGATGGTGATGGCCTCGCCGTATCGCCCCGCCCCGCCCGGCACGTCCACGCCGGCGGCGGCGAGCCACTCCCCGAAATAGTTGGACAAGAGCAGGCGCGACGATTCCGCCGAATCCACACCGACCGCGTTTTTCACCGGCGCGAACTCGTGCTCGCGGCGCACCTCGAGATTGACGCTCCTTTCGGCGAAGGGAATGGCGTCGAAGACGAAGGTCTCGAACTTGACCGCGTTTTCCTTATCCGGCTTCACCGTTTTTTCACCGTCGAAATACGCGACCTTTTTCCGCGCCTGATGCCACGGCAAAAGCGCCTCCCCGCCCACGCGTTCGACGAAGGAGACGTCGCCGATGTGTATCGCGATGGAGCCGGCCCAGAATTTGAGCCTGCCGGTGGCGTCCCGCGCATTCATGGTCGCCTCGTCGAGGTCCGAGTACTCGACCACCGCGTTTTTGCCGTTCAGGACGCAGGCGACGCCGATCTTTTCTCCGGGCGCGTTTTTCTCCAGCACCTTCGACGACATTTCCGCTCCGCCAAGAACGTGCCAGCCGAGGAAACGCGGGTCGGCGATGGTGACGAGCGGATTGTCCACCTGGAAGAAGCCGATGTATTCGATCCCCCTGGCGCGCATGTCGGCGAGCGCCCCGCTGGAGCAAAGACCGCGGAGCGAACCGCCGTGGCCGTTGGGGTTCATCGCCAGCCGCGAGGGCGAGGCGAGCATGAGCCGGCCCTCGAAATCGAGGGACGGCGCCATGTCCTGCATGAAAAAGAACACATCGGCCGGGTCGAGCCCGAGATGGCCGTTTTCCGTGAAATACCGGCGGGTCTCCGCGTCGTTGTCGCGGCTGGTCATGATATACCACGGAATGACCTTTCCGTAGCGCGCCGCGCGGGCGCGTATCTGTTCCGCGTGCCAGGCGAAAAGCGTCTTGTCGCTCACCGGTCCCAGTGGATAACACCCCTTCGGGCCGGGAAAGCCGAGCCTGGTTCCCTGGCCGCCGGCGACGAGGAACGCCGCCGCCTTTCCCGCGCGCAGAAGCTCCTCCCCGACGGCGATGGCCTGTCGATCTTTCCCGCCTTCGGCTTGATTGCGCGGCAATTCGACAATCGGGGCGGGTTGGAGGGAGGAAAGATCGATGCCGGCGGCGCCGTTCGTGAATTCGTTCCACCGCGCCGCAAGCCAGGCGAAATCCACTTTTTCGCAATCGGCGAGCAATTCATCCCTTTCCTCCCGGGTCAGCCGATCCCAATGGGCGAAAACACGGTCCTGACCGTTCGCCTCGAACTCCGCTTTCATTTTCCCGTAATCAGCCATTGCGGTTTCCCGAATTTTGAACGCCGAAAAAGGCGACCGGCGTCGAGTCCTGCCCATTTGTTAAAATGCCGCGCAAAAGCACTAGTATATCATTTTCACGCGTTCCCTAAAAGTGGACTTTTGGAGAAAATCGGGCCAACCGCCGCCCGATTTCCTCTTTTCGACCGGAACGACGCCGCTCCGGTATTCCAGACTTACCATCTTATCTCCAAAGATGTTACTGCTTACGGACCAATGGGTTGATTTTTCGTCAAGTCGGGCGATACCGCCGACCAGGCAATAATTCTCGACGGAAAATGTAACCCTGGGAAACTTTGGAGAGAATCAAACGGCGGTTTGTTTGATTCTCTCCAAAAGTCCATTGAGAAAATCATGTGAAATTTGTATTGCGGGTCAATTGCAGGGCGGCTAGCGTTTCCCCGGCTGTTCCGGCGAGCAGGAGCGCGAGGATGAGCGCCGCGTCGGTCCCGCCCGGTCCGGTATCGACGTAGAGCGACGCCTTTCGTTCCAGGACGCCGGCTATGGCCATGAGAATCGCGTGCCCGGCGGCGCAGCCGGCGACCAGCCCGGGCGCGATCGACAGCAATCCCTCCCACGCCAATATGGCGGCGATGTCCCGCTTGTCCGCGCCGATCAGCCTCAGGACCAGGGCTTCGCCCTCCCGCGAGGCGGCGGACCAGTATAATGACAGGACCATGGTGAGCGCGGCGATGACGCCCGCGGCGTAGCCGATCGCCCGGAGGAGCCAGTCCGCCTGGCCCAGCACGGACAGCAGGCGGACGACGACCTGGGACGGAAACACCAA
>JAISXA010000045.1 GCA_031270685.1 Planctomycetota bacterium | reverse complement strand
TTCAAAGTTTCAGGGCGTTCGTTTCAACCACGCTTTTCTTGCAACGTCGCGGGTTTGGGTCGAGTTGACGAAAAAACAACCCATTGAAACGAAAGCGGTTGAATCTTTAAAGGAAATCGGGCGGCGGTTGGCCCGATTTCCTTTAAAAGCCGACTCCAGACAAGACCGCGTTTTACGAACCGCGGACGGGGGCGTCGAATCATGACCAAGGTATTTGTTTCCGGCTGCTTCGACATGCTGCACAGCGGGCATGTCGCGTTTATCGAAGAGGCCGCGACTTACGGAGAGGTGTACGTCGGCGTCGGATCGGACCGCACCGTCGCCCGGCTCAAGGGCAGGCCGCCGGTGAACAGCGAGGCGGAGCGGCTGTACATGATCAAGGCGCTCCGCGCGGTAAAGGACGCCTGGGTGAACGGCGGCGGCGGCCTTATGGATTTCGCGGACGATGTCCGCGGGCTCAAGCCGGATGTTTTCCTGGTGAACGCCGAGGGCGCGACTCCGGAGAAGGAGGCCCTGTGCCGCGAGATAGGCGCGCGCTACGTGGTCGGGGCGCGGACGCCCAGTCCCGGGCTTCCCGCCCGCTCGACCTCGTCGTACCGCGAAGAATGCCGCATCCCCTACCGGATCGACCTCGCCGGCGGCTGGCTCGACCAGCCAGGCTTCTCCGAACTGGCGCCCGGCCCGGTGCTGACCGTCTCGATCGAGCCGGATATGGAATTCATCGACCTCGCCGGGATGGCGACGAGCACCCGCAAAAAAGCGATCGAGCTGTGGAGCACGCAACTTCCCGCCGGCGATCCGGTGAAAACCGGCAGGACCCTTTTTTGCTACGAAAACCCGCCGGGAAAGAAAATGATCAGCGGGTCGCAGGATGCCCTCGGCATCGCCCTGCCCGGGTTCAACCGGTTGGATTACAGCGGCGATTTCTGGCCGTCGGCCATCGTTCCCTGCCATGACGGGGAGGTTCTTTCCTGGCTCGAGCGCCATGTGCATCTCCTGTTCGTCAAGCAGCGCGCCCCGGACTACGATCCCTACCCGGGATCGGACATCACCGCCGCCAAGGCCGAAACCCTCGCCGCCGCCGCCGATTGGTGCTGGCGGGGCGCGCTTGACCGGGACCTGGACCTTTTCGCCAAGGGTTTTCTCGGCTCCTTCGAGGCGCAGGTCGGCATGCTTCCGTCCATGCTGACGCCGGAAGTCGAGCGGATGATCGCCGCCCATCGCGGGCGCGCCCTTGCCTGGAAGATGGTCGGCGCGGGCGGCGGCGGATACATGGCATTCGTCGCCTCCGCGCCGGCGGCCGACATGATTCCGGTGCGCATCCGCCGTGGAACGCTCTGATTCCGGCGCGGGACGGCCCGCGCTCAGCATCGTCACCGTGTGCCGGAACCTCGCGGACGCGATCGAGGCGACCTGCCGGAGCGTCGTCGGACAGGAATGGCGCGGTTTCGAGTGGATCGTCGTGGACGGCGCGTCGACCGACGGCACGCTCGACGTTCTCGCCCGCTACCGGAAGCGGATGGCGGCGCTGATTTCCGAGCCCGACCAAGGCCCCTACGACGCCATGAACAAGGGCATCCGCGCGGCGCGCGGGACGCATTGCCTCTTTTTGAACGGCGGCGACCGGCTCGCGGACCCGGGCGTTCTCGGGCGAGTTTTCGGCGGCGGGCCCCGCCGGGCGGACATTCTCTACGGCGACGAGTACCGGGCGGACGAAGCCGGGAACGTTTTCGCGAAGTGGATCATGCCGCCGGAGGAGCGGCTGGACAAGCTGTTCTTCGTCGCCGACACGCTCCGCCACCAGTCGACCTTCATCCGGCGGGAACTCTTCGAGCGGTTCGGCCCCTACGACCTCGGCTACCGGATCGCGGCGGATCTGGAAAAATGGATCGTTTTCGCGGAAAACGGCAGCTCTTTCGAACGGCTTCCGTTTCCGGTGTCGGTTTTCGGCATGGGCGGCCTGTCCTCGTCCAAGGATTGGCGGGAAACGCACCGGAACGAACGGGCGGAGGTTCTGGCGGCGCATTTTTCGCGCGGGGAAATCGCCGAGGGCCGGCGGCGGCACAAGCGGCTTCGCCGCTACCATGTCGTTCGAAGAAGCGGGGCGTTCACCGTCGGCGAAACCCCGGACGGAACCAGGCGCCGCTACGCCGTCTTCGGCGTGCCGCTGCTGAAGGACAGGAAAATCGGCGTGGGGCGGTGGCAGCGCCTGCTGTTCGGCGTCATTCCCGTGGGGGAGAGAAGCGAATCATGAATCGGCTCCCGGGCGGCATGGTCACCCGTCTTTCCGCCGCGGCGGCGTGCCCGATTTCCTTGTAAAAGTTCACTTGAAACGGATGTTCCAGCATAATTCACATGGCCGATCCGGCTGTAACGCTATGATTTTCAAGAAGTAGAACGTCTTTCGACCAGCTTCCTCCGCATACCCACCTTGGCTTCGTTTTTCACCATGGCCTTTGGCAATGACACGCCCAGACGCGAGAGGAGGCGGGCGTTCAATTCCGAGGCCTCGGGGATGCGAAGCATCCAGGGAGCATCACCCCAAGTGATTTCATTCAGGCTCATCTTCGACAGTTACAATTTACAACCATATCATTATCAGTGGACTTTTGGAGAAAATCAAACAAACAGCCGTTTGATTCTCTCCAAAGTTTCTTGGGTTTACATTTTGCGTCGGGAATTATTGCAAGGTCGGCGCTATCGCCCGACCTGACGAAAAATCAACCCATTGGTCCGTAAGCGGTAACATCTTTGGAGGAAATCGGGCGGTGGTTGGCCCGATTTTCTCCAAAAGTCCAC
>JAISXA010000016.1 GCA_031270685.1 Planctomycetota bacterium | reverse complement strand
TCGACGTTGACCACCAGGTCCGCGACAGCGGTGATTTCATTCGTGTTTTCGTGGGCTTCTCCGGCGAGACAGATGATGTCGGGGCGTATTTCCTTCACCCTGCGGAAACCCTCCGCCGTGCCGGGAACGGCCTGGTTGACGACGATGACTTTCATCAACGGGTCGTCGGCCAGATCCATTATCCGCTTTGTTATCGCCAGTTTGTCCATAATATCGCTGGGATAGGTCAGGTGGCGGATCATGCCCCCGTCGTCGGCGTTTCCGTACAGCCTGACCATTTCGCGCGCACCAAGAAAGTTATCCGGGCTTTGCGACTCATCGCCGGTCACTATTCCCAGGTGGAATTTCGATTTCTCCGCCTTTCGGTCCATTCCCGCCGAAAACTCGAAATAGTCGGGCGGAATTCGCACTGCCGCGGCACCGAGGTATCCTTTGCCGAACACATAGGTATCCTGAAGGACAAGAACGCAATTTTTCGTTTCCCGCCCCGTTTTCGCATTGATATAGTAGCGATCTTTCCATGCGGACCCTGGTGAGAATTTGCCGTAACACGCGATAAGCGCGTCCTTGTCGTCGACTTCGGCCTGGCCGGACGCCACCAGCCGCCCGAATTCGGCCAAACCCGCCGAATGGCAAAACGCGAGGGAATATGCCCAGGTTCCCATACGCCCGCCGCCGCCGGCTTTCACTACCGCACCCTCGATTTTCTTCAGGATTGCGGGCCAATTCAAGCTTCCCTCCGGAATATCGATACCGAACGCTTCGGGGTATCCAAGAAGGGGAGACGGGATACCCGCTTCGATATAATACCCCCCATGCTTCGTTATCTGACGAAGAAGCGGTTCGGCAAGAGCGCTGTTGGTGCTGAAAAACGCGGCATTTCCACCATATTTCCCAATCCACGCCGGGAAGATCTCGTCGATGAATCCCCACGCGCCGGCGATGCCGGCATCGCCCATGGGATCGGGCGCGTTTTCGAACGCGAAGTCCATTCCCAATTCGCGGCAGGCGCGTTCCGTTATAGCCCGTCCGCGGTGCATGGGTTCATCCATCATGTGACGCGGGAACGAGATATAAACCAGGGTGTCGGCGCCAAGTCTCTTCGCGGAATGAGGCACCAGATATCCTTGTGACATGAAGTCCGCGTACACCACCAGATCGGCGGCCGACGCTATGACATCCACGTCTTCGTGAGCTTGGCTGACCAGGCACAATATGTCTGGTCGCCGTGCCTTGACCTTGCGGATAGCCTCCATCGTGCCGGGCACACCCTGGTTCAAAACGATGACTTTCATGAGCGGATCGTCGGCCAGGCTGGTTATCCTGGCTATGGCGGCCTCCATTTCAACCATGAAATTTTCAGGATATACGACATGCCGCACCATGCCGCCGTTTTCCGCATCTCCATAAAGTCGCACGATTTCCCGCGCGCCAAGAAATTCGTCGCAGCTCTGGGAGGTACCTGTCGTCACAATGCCGATGTGGAACGCGGCAGCGTCCTGTCCCGCCGATCGCGGAAGCATGGCTTCGTTCGCCGCTTCCTCGAGCGCCGCCGCGGTCAGCGGCGCTTCCGGCGAATCCATTCGCTGAAAAGACGTGAAGGTGAAATAGGAGCCGCCGATGACAAAAAGCGGAACCATCCAAACCATGTGCTTCTTATTCATGCCGCGTGTCTCCCCATATGCGCTGATCGCCGGAGAATGTCGGGCGCATTTTGAATTGCGGAGTCCTGCCGATCTTAATCCCCGGACCTGAATTGGTTTTTCATTTCCTTGAATACATTGATCAGAACCGGATCGAAGTGCGTCCCGCTCCCATCGATGATAATGCTCACCGCCTCGTCATGCGAAAAGGCCTTTTTGTACGGCCGGTCCGAAATCAGGGCGTCGTAGACGTCGGCTATGGCCAACAGCCGCCCCTGCAACGGGATGTCCTCTCCCCGCAGGCCCTCCGGATAGCCTGTACCGTCCCATTTTTCATGATGGGCGATGGCGAACGCCCGCGAATGCCTGAGGAAATCGCTCTCCGAGACGCTGGCGCCTATTTTATCTATTATATTCGCGCCGATGACGGTATGGCGTTTTATGGCCTCGAATTCATCAGGCGTCAGCTTGCCCGGTTTCATCAAAATGTTGTCCCGTATCGAAATCTTGCCGACGTCGTGAAGCTGCGACGACTGCACCAGGAGATCGATATCCCAGTTCACCGTCTCTTCCCGGTAAAGGCCGAAATCCTGGAGAGCCGCCATCAATATGCCGACCTGCCTCTTGGTGCGCTGCACATGCCCTCCCGTGATGTCGTCGCGGTTCTCCACCAAATCCGCCACCGTACTCAATATCGCCCCCTGGAGTTCCATCATGCGGCCGGTTTTTTCCTCGACCATTCGCCGCAGATTCTCGTTGAAATCAAGTAAATCCAGTTTTTGCCTCTCCAAAGTTTGTCTTTGCAGCTCCAGCGTCAGATGGATCTCCACCCGCTTGCGCAGCAGGTGCGGTTGAAAAGGCTTTGAAATGTAATCGATCGCGCCGAGGGACAACCCTTCCGCCTCGCTGCTCGGATCGTTTCTGGAGGTGAGGAAAATTACGGGAATGTTCCGGGTTTCGCTCCCGCTCTTCAATATTTTAATCGCCGCCATCCCGTCCATTTCGGGCATGATTATGTCCAGCAATATCAATGCCGGCAAATCGCCGGCAAGGGCGTCGATCACGCCGAACATTTTGGCCGCGGACGGAACGGTGAAAACGTCGTATATTTCCGAAAGGGCGGTTTTCGCGTATTTCAGGTTGGTGATGTCGTCGTCCACCACCATGATTCTTGTTTTATGCGTTTTGGCCGAACCGGTCATAATCCCGTCTCCTCAAGCAGATCGTCCACCATCTTTTCCGCCTCGTCGAAATCCGCGGTCAGCACATGATTTGAAACCTGCGCCAGCATGTTTTTCGCCTTGCCGCCAAGGCGCCCGGCCGAAAGATCGTTCAACGCGCGATCGATGACGCCGATGTCCCTGGAGCCGATCGCCGCCTTGAGTCGGCGCAAATCATCCGCGGCCGGCATGTTGTCCATTGCTTCCGCATCGGCGTTCGCGTCGTTGGTGCGCGAAACAGCGCCCCGAATGCCGAGGGTCAAACGAAGCAGCCGTTCCCGAAAACCGCCTATCATCTCGCCTATCGTTCGCAAGTCCCTTTTTTTGCCGGCTTCCTCCAGAAATGCCGCCTCCTCGGAGATCGCAACGGCGCCGACATTCGCGGACGCGGTCTTCAGCGCGTGAACGCGGATGGTGAAATCCTCGATATTCTCCCCGCTTACGTCATTCAACACCGGCAATGAGGACTCGACATCGCCGCAGTATATTTCCAGAACCTCGAGATAGTCCTTCAGCGAGCCGCCTATTCTCTTCAAGCCCAGGCCAAGGTCGAGCCCCGCGATCGCGGGCGCGGCGAAATCCTCCGCGGGATTGAAGGAGGCGGGTGACGAAATTGCTATGCGCGCCTCGGGGGGAATCCATTTCGCCAGGAGTTCATGCAATTTCGCCGTATCAATCGGCTTCGACAGGTAATCGTCGAAGCCATTCGCCAGAAACATCTCCCGCATGCCGGCCATCGCGTTGGCGGTGAGAGCGATAAACGGGATCCTCCGGCCGCCCCGTCTCGTCCTTTGCCGTCGGCATATTTTTCGAATTTCATTTGCCGTCTCTATCCCGTCCATTTCCGGCATCATGTGGTCGATGAAGATCAGGTCGAAGTTGCATTTTCTCGCCAAAGCGACCGCTTCGCGCCCGCTCAGGCAAGTCGTCAGCTCCATTTGGAACGGCGACAGCAGTCCCGACGCGACCGCAAGGTTCGTGGCTATGTCGTCCACAATCAGGACCTGGAATCCCGGCGCCGCGAACAGCGGGATCGGTTGCGCGAAAGCTTCTCCGCCGCAATGCCCTTTGCCGGTAAAATCGGCGGGCGTCCAATCGGCGACGCCTTGCCGCATCGTCGCCGTAAAGGTCGATCCTTTCCCGTATTCGCTTTCCACGCTGATGTCGCCGCCCATCGCCAGGCACAGGCTGCGCGCTATCGAGAGGCCCAGCCCCGTTCCCTGGATGTGCTTTGTTTCCTTTGAGCTAAGCCTTACGAAGTCCCTGAACAGCACGCCGATATGTTCCCGTTGTATTCCTATCCCGAAGTCGATGACCGTGACGATGAGATCCACCTCGCCTTCGCCGCGGCGTTCGCTTCTCGCGCGGAAGATCACTCCGCCCTCTTTCGTGTATTTCACCGCGTTCGACAGGAGATTCAACAAAATTTGGCGTATTCGTATCTCGTCGCCGATCAGTTTCGCCGGGATGTTCGCGTCTATCTCGACGGTAAGATCGAGCAATTTCGCCTTCGCCTGAACGTTGGCGATCGCGAGCACGTCCTCCAAAAGGGAGGAAATCGCGTACGGCGCCGGCGATATGCGAAAGCTTCCCGACGCGAGATTCGAGAAATCCAGAATATCGTTGATGATGGCGAGCAGGGCCGCCCCGGCGTGCCTGATGTCGGTTAGCCGGTCAAGAGCCTGCGGCGTACCCCACTCCCGTTGCGCGAGTTCGCTCATGCCGATGATGGCGTTCATCGGGGTGCGGATTTCGTGGCTCATCCGGGCCAGAAACGAGGTCTTCGCGCGGCTCTCGTCTTCCGAACGCATCCTCGCGGCGCTCAGATGAATCAGGGTCGCGCACAACGCCGCGGCCGACGCAAGGCACAAGACGCCGATGACGGCGAACATTTCCTCGATATTGCTGTAGTAATACTGGATCGGCGCCGTGATTCCGAGATACCAGCCGTTTTCGAGCGAACTGAAAAATCCCACATGTTCCGCGCCGTCGACTTCTATCGTCTCGATCAACGTCCCGGCGCCCAGTTCCCTCAGCTTTTCGGAGATGCCGTAATAACCCGGCAGTTCCGCGACCGGTTTGCCGATATAGTTGACGTCGCGATAGGTGAGGATGTTGAGGGAATCGTCCATCAGCATGCCGAATCCGGCATCCGCCACTTTGTATTCTTTAACCTGTTCTATTACGGGGGTGAGAAGGAAGTCAAGGGCGAGTACGCCCCTACTGTCGCCGTTTTTGTCGAAAATCACCATGGAAAACGCGCTTACCGCGTTTCCGGTTCGCGGATCGACGTAGGGTTTCGAGTGGAATATCCCGGTTTTCGTTATCGCCCCCCGCATCCACGGCGCCGTTTTCGGGTGATAGAACTCGCCGGGTATCCAACTGGTCCCGTCCAGGTAGTTCCCGTCCAGATAACCGTAAACCGAAACGAAAACGTCCTTGAAGTCGGTTTGGGTTCGCAGCGCATCGGTCCATAATTTCAGGATCTCCTGCACTTCGTCCGGCCCCTCCCCTTTTTCCAGCGCCCTGCCGACGGACAGGGCGACATGCCGCAAGGCATTCTCGTGGGTAAGTATCAAGGCGCGCAATGTAGTCTGATAATTTCTCAGCTCGCTCCGGCTATGTAGATCTATCTGATGCCGCATTACCGAGCCGACGTAGAAATAGTTCATCAACGCCAACAGCAGGAATACGGCGCATACGAACAAAAGCTGTTTAAAATCCCGCTTCACCACCCTGGGAATCATGGTTCGTTCCGATCATGAGGTACTTTTCGGGAATCTCGATTCCGGTCGTCCCCATATATCCTTTGCCCAATATATATGTGTCCTGATAAGTGGACTTTTTGAAATTATGCGGCCCAAGCGAGCGCATTCACAAGCAGTTCCTGAATTATCGTAATGTCGGAGCGAGAGGACGACATGGCATTAATTCTTTCACGCCATAGTTCCTTGCGTACATCAGCCAGCGCATCAAGGAAGGAGACGCAATCCGTCTCTCCGTACCATTCTCGTTGGATGACGGCGTTCTTTTCGCCTTCACGCTCCATCCTGGCCAGCCAAACGGCCCCGTACACCAGGTACGAAAAGGCCCCGGCCCGTTCCGGCGGGACTACCCATCTTCCTGGTCGCGTTTGCCATGGAGGCAACCTGAGAGAACGGAGAGATGACTAATGGGAAATTATCGAAAACTCACGCTGGCTGAGCGACGCATCCTCATTGACAAGGGCACCGAGTTTCCCCTAGTGGGTGACTATAACTTTAAGAGCCTGTTGACAAATTAATCGAATGTAATGCTGTTATTCATAGACAGTTATCCGGAGCAATCAACTTTTTCCGGAGAGAAATTATGAATCGCCAAGTATACGATACCGATCTGACCGACGCCGAGTGGGTCCTTTTTGAGAAGACAATGGTCGAAGTCCGCAACTCCCCCAGAGGC
>JAISXA010000007.1 GCA_031270685.1 Planctomycetota bacterium | reverse complement strand
GGAGCGGAGGAGGAGCGATAAAACCGAAGCCAATGTTACCGGAAAGAATGGGACGGCGCAAGAAAAAATACGGTTTTTTCCTGCGACAATTCCGGGACGATTCCGGCGCGCCCGATAATCTTCTTGAAAAACATTCGTCTTCATGGAAAAATAACCGTGCCCGCTCCCGCGCGCCGCGCCGCGCGGGCGCTTGTTTCATCCGAAGTTTTGCAAAGTGGCGATCGAACCGCCAATCGCCGCTTGGCAAAAGTCGGAAACGCATGTGCCGCAAGGGCTGTGATTTTACAAATTGGGCATTCGGCGGTTTGAAGGCCCAACTTGTAAAACTTGTCATTATTCGAACGGAGACGCCGATGCCGGTCATGGTCGTTGGATCAATCGCCCTGGACACCATCCGCCTGCCCAACGGCAGGGAGTACAAGGATGTGCCGGGCGGCAGTTGCAGCTATTTCATCCACAGCGCCAGCTTCTTCGCCCCGGTCCGCGTCGTCGGCGCGGTCGGCGGGGACTTTCCCAAAAAATACCTCGACGGCTTCCGCAAGCGCAAGGCGGATCTCGAGGGGCTCCAGATCCGGCGCGGCGAAAAAACCTTCCAGTGGCACGGCACCTATATGGCCGACATGAACGACCGCGTAACCGACGCCCTCCATTTCGGCGTTCTCGGTTCCTTCGACCCGATCGTCCCCCCCAAATTCAGGAAGACCAGCCATGTCTTCCTCGCCTGCTCCCAACCGCAGCTCCAGGCGCGGGTGCTGGACCAGATGGAGGGCTCGCCCTTCGCGGTCTGCGACACCATCGCCATATACATCCAGGAAAACCGCGCCGAACTCGACAAGCTCGTCAAGCGCTGCCAGGGCATGATCATCAACGACCAGGAGGCCAGGATGCTCTCCGGCGGCCACAACCTCGTCGCCGCCGCCGCCGGCCTGCGCCGGAAATACCGGCTCCGGTTCCTGGTCGTAAAAAAGGGCGAGCACGGCGGGCTGCTCGCGGTGAAGGATGCGGTCGTTCCCTTCCCCGCCTATCCGCTGGAAAAGGTTTCCGACCCCACCGGCGCCGGCGACTGCTTCGCCGGCGGCTTCGTCGCCACCCTCGCCAGGCTCGGCGCCGCCGACCTCGGATCGCTGAAAACGGCGGCGGTCAACGCCACCGCGGTCGCCAGCTACGCCTGCCAGGGCCTCGCCCTCGCCGGCCTGACCCGGATCACGGCCGGGGACGTCCGCGCCCGCGCCGCGGAATTCGCGAAAGCGGCGAGGCTGGGGTGACCGCCATGGAAGAAACGCTTGTCCGCCTGGGCGACCAGTCGCTGTTCGAGCAGGGCGGCCCGGTGATGTACGCGCTCCTGCTGGCCGCGATCGTCGCCGTCACCTACGTCATCTACTGCCTCATCACCCTGCGCCGCGGCGCGGTCATGAGCAGGTCGCTGGTCGACGTCGCGGAAACGCTCGGCCCCCGCGACGACGCCGCCAAAGCGCTGGCGGTGTGCCGCCGGGAGGGAGGGCCGTTCGCGGAAATCCTCGCCGCCGTCATTCTCAGCCGCCATCTTCCCCGGGCGGAAGCGGATTCGATCATCGAGGGCGCGGGCCGGCGGGCCGCGCACGACCTTTCGCGGGGAACCATGGCCCTCGAGGTGGTGTCCGGCACCTCCACCCTCCTCGGCCTGCTGGGCACCGTCACCGGCATGTTCAACATGATGATGGAAATCCGCGATTCGGGCGTGCGGGAGATCGGCGGCATTTCCGCCGGCATCGGCGAGGCGCTCATCACCACCATCGCCGGCCTGATCATCGCCATCCCCGCCTACGTGGCGCTGGTCTATTTCAGCCGCCGCGTCGAGGACATCGTCCTCATGATGGAGGAGCACGCCTACCTGCTGCTGGCGCGGCTCCGCCTGGGCCGGGACGACCCCGGCGGAGAAGACCCCGGCGCCGCGGGAGCGGACCGGCCGGAGGGCGGAAAATGAGTTTTCTCCCCGAGAAAAAGGCGGGGTCGTCGGCCATCAACCTGACGCCGCTGATCGACTGCATGTTCCTGCTGGTGATCTTCATCATGATCGCCGCGCGCTTCGAATCGGAGGGCGGCATCCCCGTCGATCTGCCCGCCGCCAGTTCGAAGGTCGTTCCCAGGGTGGAGACGCTCACCCTCACCATCGCCGTCGACGGCGCCGTTTTCCTCGGCGACGAAGCGGTGGACATCGCCGATCTCGACGCGAAGATCGCCGCGGCGCGGACCGCCGCCGGCGATCCCGACGGCGAACGCATCGTCCTCGTCATCAAGGGCGACAAGGATGCGCAGCACGGCCGGATCGTCCAGGCCCTCGACGCCGCGACCCGCGCCGGGCAGCGGCGGGTCACGATCCGGACGCGGGAATAGCGGCCGCGCGCCGCGAACCGCGGATTGAACGCGTGTTGAAACGGATGGGGGAAGGCATGGGCAAGGGATGCGAAGAATACGCCCGCCGGACGTCCGCCCTGGAGGACCTGCTCCGCGGGGACGGCTTCGACGCCGCCGTCGTGTCCCGCCGGCAGGACGTGCATTACCTTTCCGGGTACTCCGGAAGCGACGCCATTCTGGTCTTTGCCGTTTCCGGGAACCCGAAAAGATTCCTCTTGACCGACCCCAGGTACCGCGAGGAGGCGGAGCGCTCCGCCCCCGGCTGGGAGACGGCGATATGGAAAAACGGCATGTTCGCCTTCGCCGGCGCGCTGCTGCGCAAGTGGCGGTCGCGGCGCGTCGGGTTCTCGCCGGCGGCGACCAGCGTTCTCTCCTACCGGGCGCTCCGCGCGAACGCGGGCGCCGGAAAGGAATTCGGCGACGGCGACGGGCGCCTCGCCTCGCTCCGCGCGGTGAAGAGCGAATTCGAGATCGCCTGCGTCGAAAAGGCGGTCGCCTGCGCCCATTCGGCGTTTCTCGCCGCCAAGAGGCGCTGGAAGACGGGCATGACCGAGCGGGAGATCAGGAACGACCTGGAATGGGAGATGCGCCGCCGCGGCGCGGAGGACGCGGCGTTCGAAACGATCGTCGCCGCCGGCGCGAACGCCAGCCTCCCCCACGCCCACGCCGGCGGGCGCCCGATCGCCCCCGGCCGGATGCTGCTGATCGATTTCGGCGCGCGGGTCGGATGCTACAACTCCGACGCCACCCGGACGCTGTGGGCGGGAGACGTCCCCCGGCGCTGGCGCCAGCGCTACCAGGCGGTCCTCGCGGCGCAATGCGCCGCCCTGGCCAAGCTGTCCGCCGGGACATCCTGTTCGCTTCCGGAGGCGGCGGCGCGCGGCGTCCTCGCCGCGGCGGGGCTGGAGGAATATTTCACCCACAGCCTCGGCCACGGCGTCGGGCTGGAGGTCCACGAGGAGCCGCGCCTGGGAAGCGGCGGGGGGGGGCGCCTCGCGGCGGGGAACATCGTCACCGTCGAACCCGGGCTGTATTTTCCGGGAGCGGGCGGCATCCGCATCGAGGACATGGCGCTGGTGACCGGCGACGGGGCCAGGGTGCTTGGCTCGCTCCCCAAGGACGTGGAGTCGATGCTCATCCGCTAGCTCCGGCGCCGCGGCCCCGGAACGCCGCCCGGGGCGCATCCAAAACCCGCCGCCGGTTATTGGCTTGTGCGCCGTGCCGATATGGTTATAATCCCTGGCGGGTTTTAGAAGGAAATCGAACAAACCGCCGTTTGATTTCCTTCAAGGTTTCGGAGCGTTCGTTGCGGTTTCGCTTTTTTTGCAACGCCGCCGCTTGCGGCATACACAGAACAGTCGAAGGATGCGGTGCCTTTATGAGCGTTGACAAAATCCGGGATCTCCTCGTCCTGATGCGGGAATACGACATCGTCGAACTCGAACTGGAGGAGGGCGATTTCAGCGTCGCCTTGCGGAAACAAGGGGCGTTCGCCCCGCCGCAGGCCGCGGCGCCCGCCCAGGCCGCCCCGCTTCCCGCGCCGGCGGCCGCCTCCGCCTCGCCGGCGGCCGCCCCCGACCCCCCGCCAACCGTCGGGGACGCGTCGCTGTCACAGGTGAAGAGCCCCATCGTCGGCACCTTCTACCGGGGCCCCAGTCCGGAGGCGGCGCCGTTCGTCGACGTCGGCACGAAAGTGACCGGGGACAGCGTCGTCTGCATCATCGAGGCCATGAAGATCATGAACGAGATCAAGGCCGAAATGGACGGGGTCATCGCAAAGGTGCTGGTAGAAAGCGGCGAACCGGTTGAATACGGGCAACCCCTGTTCCTGATCCGGTCCGCCGGAGCATAGCCCATGTTCAAGCGCGTGCTCATAGCGAACCGGGGCGAAATCGCCTGTCGCGTCATCCGCGCCTGCCGCAAACTGGGAATCGAGTCGGTGGCGGTGTATTCGGAGCCCGACCGCGATTCCCTTCACGTCAAGATGGCCGCCGTCTCCATTTGCATCGGTCCGGCCGAAGCGTCGCGCTCGTACCTGCACATCCCCTCGATCGTTTCGGCGGCCGAGATAGCGAACGTCGACGCCATCCACCCCGGCTACGGCTTCCTTTCGGAAAACAGTCACTTCGCCGACATCTGCCGCAGTCTGGACATAGCCTTCGTCGGGCCGTCCTCCGAAGCCATGGCCAAAATGTCCGACAAGGCCGGCGCGCGGGAACTCGCGAAAACTTCCGGCGTGCCCGTGCTTCCCGGCTCGGACGGGGTGGTCCCCGACGACGAGGCGGGGCTCAAGGTCGCGCGGCAAATCGGGTTCCCGGTGATCGTCAAGGCGTCCGCCGGCGGCGGCGGCCGTGGAATACGGGTGGCGCACAACGAAGCCGCGCTCCGGATCGCCATGTCCTCGGCCCGCGCCGAGGCCGAGGCCGCCTTCGGCGACGGCTCGCTGTACATTGAAAAATTCCTCGCCCGCCCCCGCCACGTCGAGGTCCAGGTGTTGTGCGACGGGCAGGGCGCGGTGATCCACCTCGGCGAGCGCGATTGCACCGCCCAGCGCCGGCACCAAAAGCTGATCGAGGAATCCCCGTCCCCGGCCGCCGACCGCTCGGCCCGCCGGGCGCTGGGCGAGGCGGCGGTGAAGCTGTGCAAGGCCGCCGGCTACGCCAACGCCGGCACCGTCGAGTTCCTTTTCGAGGACGGCAGGTTCTACTTCATGGAAATGAACACCCGCATCCAGGTGGAGCACCCGGTCACGGAGATGGTCACCGGCCTCGACCTGGTGGAGGAACAGTTCCGCATCGCGGCCGGGGAGCCGTTGCGCTGGCGGCAAAAGGACATCCGGCAGAACGGCCACGCCATGGAGTTCCGGATCAACGCCGAGGACCCGGATCGCCGTTTCGCCCCCAACCCCGGGGTGGTGTCCCTGTTCGTGCCGCCGGAACTCGCCGGGGTGCGCACCGATTCGTTCATCTATTCCGGGTATCGCATCCCGCCCTACTACGATTCGCTGATCGCCAAGTTGATCGTGCACGCGGACAACCGGCACAACTGCATCGAGCTGGCGAAACAGGCGTTCCGCGACCTGATCCTGGAAGGGGTGAAGACCACCGTCCCCTTCCATCTCAAAATGCTGGACACGATAGATTTCGCAACGTCGCAATTCGACATAAATTACGTGGATAAGCTCTACGGGTAGCGGCGCGGGTGAAAAAACGACGCGAAGCGTTTGCGCGGCGCGTCCTGGCCAGGGAGGTGACGCATGCGTAAAGTCGTCGATTTCGTAAATATCGCGGTCTCGGTGCTTGCCGGAGCGTATCTGGTGGTTCTGGTCGTGTTCCGGCCCGAAAAGCTGACGGCGGCGCCCGAGTGGCTCGCCTCGTCGGGCGTGAACCTGATCTGCCTTCTCGTCGGCCTTTTCGTGGTGGCGGCGAACGCCTTCCTGCTGCACCAGGAATGGAAAGCCGGCGGCCTGCGCCGCAATCTCAGAATCACCACCGACCACGGCCACAACGAGCTCTCGGTGGCGGCGCTGGAAATGCTTCTGCTTCGCGATCTCAAGGCGCAGGGCGACATCGTCGATCCGGTCATCACCCTGTATCCCCGGGGCGAGGGCAAGCCGATGCTGTGCCTGCTGGAACTGAAGCTGCGCCGCCAGAACGACGTCATCCGCCGCATGGACGGGATCAAGCTTCACATCCGGGAGATCTTCGACCGCCTCATCCCCGGCGGCATCACCGTCGAGGTCCAGGAGGAGGTCCGCGGTTTCGTGGAGGATTCGTCCAAGACCCGCGAAAGCGCCGTCGTCGACAAGGAATTCAACGGGCCGGTCTATTCGGACGGCGGCGACGCCGACGGCATCTGAGATAATGGACCTGGACGGCCTCCTGCGATCATACCTGTTCGATCTGCCGCCGGAGCTTATCGCGCAACGCCCGGCCGCGAGGCGCGACGCCTCGCGGCTCATGCTGGTCGGCACCGGCGGGGAATTGCGCGACCTCGAATTCGGCGCCCTCCCCGGACTCCTCGCGCCCGGCGACCTGCTGGTCCGCAATAATGCGAAGGTTCTGCCCGCCCGGCTTCTCGGACGCCGTCCCGGCGGCGGCAAAACGGAACTGTTGCTGGTGCGGAGGACCGGCGGCGGAGAAAACGAGACCTGGCTCTGCCTCGCCCGTCCGGCAAGCCACCTCAAGGCCGGAACGGCGATCGGCTTCGCCGGCGGCGCGCTGGCGGCGACAGTGGTCGATAGGAGGGGAAAAGGCGAGGCGACCGTCGCCTTTTCGGAATCGGGGGAGCGTTTCAAAATCCTGCTCCGCGAAATCGGCCTGATCCCCCTTCCGCCGTACATCGAACGCCCGGGCCGGATCCCGACGCCGGAGGACGTCGAGCGCTACCAGACCGTCTATGCGCGAAACGACAAGGACGGCGCGGTTGCCGCGCCCACGGCCGGTCTGCATTTCACCCCCGGGATCGACCGGCGGCTCGCGGAACGCGGAGTGGAAATCGCCGAACTCACGCTCTACGTCGGCCCCGGCACCTTCCGCCCGATCAAGGCGGAGAAGCTGGACGACCACCGTATGGACGCGGAACGTTTCGAAATCCCCGGGGACGCCTGGCGGCGAATCCGCGAAGCGAAAAGGGCGGGAAGGCGGGTGGTGGCGGTGGGAACCACCACCGCGCGGGCGCTCGAGAGCGCCGGCGGCGCGCCGGCGGACGAAAACGGAGACCGGGCCGGCTGGACCGGACTGTTCATCCGCCCCGGCCACGATTTCCGGGTGGTGGACGGACTGCTGACCAACTTCCACCTGCCCGGCTCGTCGCTGCTGGTCATGCTTTCCGCGTTCGCGGGAAGGGAGCGGATGCTGGCCGCCTACCGGCGGGCGGCGGCGAACGGGTACCGGTTTTACTCCTACGGCGACGCGATGCTGGCCTGGCGCGCGGATCCTTAGTCCTGGACTGCCATGTTCTCGAGGCGCAGGGTGCGATTTCTGTTGCGGCGGCTGCTGCGCGCCCTCGGGCGCGCCACCGGCACGTCGCACCAGATCGCGCTCGGCATGGCGATCGGTTTTTTCGTCGCCTGGCTGCCCATCATCGGCCTCCAGATGCTGGTCTCCATCGTCATCTGCCAGATCGCGCACGCCAACAAGATCGTGCCCATATTCCCGGTCTGGCTCACCAATCCGGTGACCATGGTGCCGATTTATTCCTTCAATTATTGGGTCGGCTGGCTTATAGTGGGAGGGCCGCCCCTGTCCGACATCGCCAGGGTGCTGGGGCGGATGCTGACCGTGCCCGGGCCGGGGCCGGACGCGGGGCGTTTCGAGGCGTGGTGGGAAAGCATCCGCCACGCCTTCTCCGAGCTTTTCGGCATGGGCTGGGACATGCAGCTTCCCCTGTGGCTGGGATGCGCCGTCGTCGGTCTGGCGCTGGCGATTCCGTCCTATGCGCTGACGCGGAAATTCGTCGATTCGTTTCGCGAGGCGGTCGCGAAAAAGCGCCAGCTGCGCCGCGATCTTCGCCGCCGCCAGCATCTGGCGGCCGATATCGTGTACGGCAACAAGGGACTGGGGCGGAAGGAAGGCCAATAGCCGGGAACGGCGGCTTCGGGAGCGCTTATGCGCGCATACATCGTCAGACGGATATTATGGATGCTTCCCACCATGCTCGCGATAACGGCGGCCAGCTACGGCATGATGCGTCTAGCGCCCGGCGATCCGGTGAAGGCGAGCTTCCTCGCCTCCGGAACCGGCCAGGACGGCGCCGGGGTGCGGCGCGAAGGCGAAAGCAACGCCGCCAGGGCGTTCCGCCGCCGCTTCCACCTGGACCAGCCGTGGTACGCGGGCTACTGGCGCTGGCTGGCCGGCGACGCCGGGCGGAATCGCGGCGGGGTGATCCGGGGCGATTTCGGCGAAAGCATCGTCATCAGCCTCGGAACTCCGGTATGGGAGGTGATCAGGGACAAGATCCCCGCCACGATCAAGCTGAACCTGTGGTCCTTCGCGGTCATCTACCTGATCGCCATCCCCTTCGGCCTCTATTCCGCCGTTTTCCGGGGAACATTCGCGGACCGGGCGGCGTCGACCGTCTTCTTCGTGCTGTACAGCCTGCCCTCGTTCTGGATCGGCATCCTGCTCATCCTCCTCGTCTCGCGCCATTTTCCGGACTGGCCGATCAGCGAACTGTCGCAGCAGCCGCGCCCGGACGAAAGCTACTGGTCCGCCCTGTGGCGCAGCTCGCAGCGCTACGTCCTTCCCGTGACCTGCCTCAGCTACGGCGGGTTCGCCAGCCTTTCCCGGTTCACCCGGGCGTCGGCGCTCGAAAACATCCGCCAGGACTACGTCCGCACCGCGCGCGCGAAGGGCCTGTCCGGCTGGGCGGTCATGGTCCGCCACGTGCTGCGGAATTCGCTCATCCCGCTCATCACCCTCTCCGCCGGCCTCCTGCCCGGAATGCTCGGCGGCAGCATGATCATCGAATACCTGTTCAACATCCCGGGCATGGGCACGCTCATGCTCCAGGCCCTGTCGAGCCGCGATTACCCGGTGTTGATGACGGTGATGGGGCTGGGCACCATCCTGGTCCTGTTCGGCATACTCCTTTCCGACATCCTCTACGCGGCGGTCGATCCGCGAATCACCTTCGATTAGGGCACAGGGTGGAACCATGACGCAGGACACGCCGACGTTCCGCGAACGCCTACGCGGCTTCCGAAGGGTGACGGTGATGGGACTCGGGCTGTTCGGCGGCGGCGTGGGCGCGGCCTGCTACTTCTCCGACCTTGGGGCCAGGCTGGTCGTCACCGACCTCGCCCCGGCGGAAAAACTCGGCGCGTCCCTCGCCAGGCTCGAGGGCCGCGACATCGAATTCCGCCTCGGCGGGCACCGGATGCGGGATTTCACCGGCACCGACCTGGTCGTCGCCAACCAGGTCGTCCGCCCCGACAACCGGTACCTGGCGGCGGCGAGGGCGAACGGGATCCCGGTGCTCACCGAAACCGGCATCGCCCTCGCCCTCAACCGTTCGCCGTGGGCGGCGGTGACCGGCTCGGCGGGAAAGTCCACCACCGCGGCGCTGCTCGCGGCGATGCTCGTCCGCCACGACCCGAACACGATGTTCGGCGGCAACATCGGCGGCGACCTGATCACCAGGATCGAAACCCAGCCGGCCGCTTCGCCGGTCGTGGTCGAGCTTTCCAGCTTCCAGCTCATCCACATCGGCCACGCCCTGCTCGCCGGCGACATCGCCCCGCCGGCGGCGGCGGCGGTGACCAACCTGTCGCCCAACCACCTCGACTGGCACCTGGACGCGGAGGAGTATTATCAATGCAAAAGGAAGCTGATCCTCGCGCAGCGCCCCGGCGGCGCGGCCGTGCTTAACGTCGACGACCCGCTGCTCGCGGGCTGGGCGCGGGAGGCCCCCGGCCGGGTCATCCGCTGCGCCCTGGCCGATCCCGGCGGCGACGACGCCTGTTTCGTGGACGGCGGGCGGATAGCGCTCAGGCTTTCCGGTTCCGCCGCGGCGGAGATCCCGCTCGGGATCCTCCGCCCGCGCGGGCGGCACAACATCGTCAACGCGGTCCAGGCGACGGCGGCCGCCTTCGCCGTGACCGGCGACGCGAAACCGGTCGCGGACGGCCTCGCCGCGTTTCCCGGCCTCCCGCACCGGATGGAAACGGCGGCGACGGCTGCCGGCAGGACCTTCGTCAACGATTCGAAATGCACCACGCCGGAAGCGGCGATCCTCGCCCTCGAGGCGGTGGAGGAAGCGAAAGTCCTCATCGCCGGCGGCTACGACAAGCGCGCCCCCTTCGACGAGCTTGGGCGGGCGGTGCAGAAGCGCGCCCACGGGTTGGTGCTGATCGGCGCCGCCGCCGGCCGGTTGCGGCGGGCGGTTCTCGACGCCGAGGCCGATCGCGACCCCGGCCTGGGAAAACTGGGGATAATCGACGCGGGAGGTGATTTCGGAAAGGCGGTGCGCGAGGCGTTCCGCCTGTGCCCGGTCGGCGGCGTGGTGCTGCTTTCGCCCGCCTGCGCCAGTTGGGACATGTTCCGGAATTACGAGGAACGGGGCGAAAAATTCCGGGCGCTCGCGGTTGGATTGGGGCGCTGATGCTGGCGAAACTGCATTCCATCGCCATCAGCGGCATAGACGCGGTGCCGGTCGAAGTCGAGCTGGACCTGACCGGAGGCGCGCCTTTCGAGCGCCTGGTGGGTCTCCCCGACAAGGCGGTGCAGGAGTCGCTCGACCGGGTGCGCTCCGCGATCCGCAACAGCGAATACGACTTTCCCAGCCGCCGCCTGGTATACAGCCTCGCCCCGGCCGAACTGCGCAAGGAAGGCGCGCTCTACGACCTGCCGCTGGCCCTGGTCACGCTTATCGCCAGCGGACAGCTGGAGGCGGCGCGGGAGGGACGCTATCTGGTCGCGGGCGAGCTGGCCCTGGGCGGAGCGGTGCGGCCGATTCGGGGCGCGCTGGCGGCGGCCATCGCGGCGAGCCAATTGGGATTCGCGGGCGTGGTGGTGCCGGAGGAAAACGCGGCCGAGGCGAGGGCGATGGACGGGCTGGTGGTCGCCGGCGTGCGCGATCTCGCCGAGGCGGTCGGCTTTTTCGCCGGCACCTGGACGCCCGGACCGCCGGCCCGGACCGAGGCCGCGCGGGAGCCGGAGCCGGAGCTGTGCTACTCGGACATGCGCGGACAGGAGATGGTGAAGCGCGCCATGCTCGTCGCCGCCGCCGGGGCGCATCATTGCATCCTCATGGGGCCTCCGGGCAGCGGCAAGACGATGGCGGCGCAGCGCCTGCCCTCCATCCTGCCGCCGCTGACCGTGGCCGAAAGCCTCGAGACCACTAAAATCCACAGCATCGCGGGCGAATTGCGGCCGGGGCGGGGCCTGATGACCAAGCGTCCGTTCCGCGCGCCGCATCACAACGCGAGCATGGCCGGGCTGGTCGGCGGCGGCACCATCCCGCGCCCGGGGGAGATATCCCTCGCCCACAACGGCGTCCTGTTCCTGGACGAGGCGCCGGAATTTCCGCGCCAGGTGCTGGAAACGCTCCGCCAGCCCCTGGAGGACGGCAAGATCACCATAAGCCGGGTCGCGGGCAGCGGCACCTTCCCCGCCCGCCTCCTGCTCGTGATGTCCATGAACCTCTGCCCCTGCGGCGCGCGCGGCGATCCCCGGAGAACCTGCCGCTGCTCGCGGAACCAGGTGGAAAACTACGCCGGCCGCGTGTCCGGCCCCCTGCTCGACCGGATCGACCTGCATGTCGAGGCGCCCCCGGTCGACCGCGACCGCCTGTTCAGGAAACGCGAAGGCGTGACTTCGGCCGAACTTGCCGGACGGGTGCGGAGCGCGCGGAAGATCCAGGAGGCGCGCTATCCCGGGCGCGGATCTCCGGTCAACGCCGCCATGACCCCGCGCGACCTGGAGGCGCACTGCGGGCTCGACTCCGGGAGCGAATCGCTTCTCCGGGCGGCGATCAACGATTACGGATTGTCGGCCCGGGCGTATGGCCGCATCCTCAAGGTGGCGAGGACCATCGCCGACCTGGACGGTTCCGAACGCATCGGCATGGACCATCTGCTGGAGGCGGTGCAATATCGACAGGCGGACAGAAGACTATGAGCCGCGACGAGGGCGACGCGGGATCGCGTTTGAAAGTCGGCGTTTCGATTCGGGCGCAAATGGACAAGGCATATCCGCATGGCGGCGATGTCCGCGGCTTGGCGGCGCGGCTCGGCGTCGCGGCGGGTGACATCCTCGACTTCAGCGCCAACATCAACCCCTACGGCCCGCCGGAGGGCTGGCGCGCGGCGGCCCTGCGGGCGCTGGAAAACCCCGAGCGCTACCCCGACCCGGAGTGCCGGGATCTGCGCAAGCTGATCGCCGGGAAGTACGGCTCCTCTCCCGAACGGATCGTCGTCGCCAACGGCGCGTCCGAGGCGCTGGACGCCGCGGCCCGCGCCCTATGCCGCGGCAGGGCGGGACGCCGGGGGGTGGTTCCGGCGCCATCCTACTCCGATTACCTCCAAGCCTGCCTCAAGGCGGGCGCGGGGGACGGAACGCGGACCTTGCGCTTCATGCTTCCCGGGGAGCGCGGTTTCGCGCTGGACCTGCCCGCGCTGCTCGCCGCCGCTCCGGAGGGGTCGTTCGCCGTCATCGGCCGCCCGAACAATCCCACGGCGCTCGATCCCGGATACGACGCGGTCGTCGCGGCGGCCGAGGCGCGGCCGGATATGGACTTCATCGTCGACGAGTCCTTCCTCGACTTCATCCCCGGCGCGATCTCCGTCGCCGCCGCCCGGCTCGACAATATCATCGCGGTGCACTCGCTCACCAAATTCTACTCCATCCCCGCGCTCCGCGCCGGCTTCGTCGACGCCGCGCCCGCGATATGCGCGCGGGTGGCGCTGGAGCTTCCGTGCTGGTCGGTGAACGCGGTCGCCATGCGGGTGGCGGAGCATTCGCTCCGGGACGACGGCTTCGCCGCTCGCTCCCGCCGCCTCGTCGCCGGGGACCGCGCGCAACTGGCAGGCATTCTCGGATCCCTCCCGGGACTGGCCGTTTTCCCGAGCGTGGTGAATTTCCTCCTTCTCCGCCTGACCGGCGTCGCCGTCCCGGACGCGCACCGTCTCGCCCGGCGGCTGCTCGAAAACCACCGCATCGCGATCCGCGCCTTCGGCGGGCGGGAAGGGCTGGACAAGTCGTATTTCCGCGTCGCCGTCCGTTCGGGCGACGACAACGAGCGCCTCGGCGTGGCGCTCTCCCGCGAGCTTTGCGGCACGACCGGCGCCGGGGACGAACCCCGCGCCCCCGACCTGGACGCCATTTACGGGATGCCTGGATGCTGAGCGATTGGCAATGGCAAACTTTGCTCGCCGCGGCCGTCGACGCGGCGGTCGGCGATCCGGAGCGGCTGCCGCATCCGGTGCGCTGGATCGGCGGGCTCGCGGTCGAACTCGAGGCGTTGAGCCGCCGCCTTTTCGGGAAGCGGGAACGCGCGGCGGGAACGGCGGCGACCATCGCCGTTTATCTGGCCGTCCTCGCCCTCGCCGGGCTCGGCCTTTTCGTCGCGCGCGCCGCCGGCCCCTTTCCCGCCTTTCTGGCGGAGACCGCCCTGATCTATTACTCGCTCGCCGCGCGCGATCTCCTGGATCATGCCTGGCGCGTGTACGCCGCTTTGGCCTCGGGCGACCTGGACGCGGCGCGAAAAGCCGTCGCCCGCATCGTCGGGCGCGACACAGCCGGCCTCGACGCCACGGGCGTCGCCGCCGCGGCTACGGAAAGCGTCGCCGAAAGCCTCGCCGACGGGGTGATCTGCCCTCTGTTCTGGGCCGCGCTCCTCGGCCCGCTCGGCGCGGTCTTCTACCGGACCGTCAACACCCTGGATTCGATGTTCGGCCACCGGGACCGGCGCTACCGCGAATTCGGCGCCCTCGCGGCCCGGGCGGACGACGTCGTGGGGTGCCTCCCCGCCCGGGCGTCGGCGCTGCTGCTCTGCGCCGCCGGACGGCTTCGCCGGCGCGAGATCGGCGGGCGCGCGTGGAGCGTCTGGCGGCGCGACCACGCCAAACACGCCAGCCCCAACGCCGGACACCCCGAATCCGCCATGGCGGGACTGCTCGGGGTCGAACTCGGCGGTCCGGTCTCCTACGCGGGCGAGGCGCATGACCGGCCGGTCCTCGGGATTCCCGGCCGCAAACCCGCTCCCGCCGACATCCCGGCCGCCCTCGGCCACTGCGGCATCGCCTATCTGATCGCGTTGGGCGTGATCGCCATCCTCTCCCGCCTCCATTTTTGACTCCGGTCCGGACTTCTTCCCGGGTCGAACCCCGGCGCCGGCCAAGCGACACCCGGCGCTCAGCGCCGGCGGCGCTTGCGCCTTTTTCTCGCCTGGGTCGGATGCGGCTCGTGCGGCGGCGCCGGCCCGCCGTCCTTGGCGGCGGGATAGGTATCGGTGGGCATGCTGGCGAAGTGGTTGAAGGAGTCGGCTTTCAAAAGCCTGGCGACCTCCCGCTCCGCTTCCGCGCAGCTGGCGGCGGCGGCGCAGGCCAATTGAAGATGCCGGCAGGTTTTGAACGCTCCCTGCCAGACGACGGTCAGCGGGTCGCCCCCGCCGAACCAGCGCAGCCGCCACCCGGGAGAATCAGGGTTGCACTGGCCCCGGACGGCGAAACCGTCGAGCGCGAACAAGGTGGGTTTACCGATCGTCAGCATCCAGGTGCCGCTCCCCCGTTTCAGCCCGCTCAGCCAAGTTCGCCGGCGCCGCCCCATTCGCTCCAATAGGTCTGGCAGTCCTGGACGCCCTTCAGCGCGGTGGCGTTGTTTTTGTCGATTTCATCGAGAATCGCTTTCTGGGCCTGGTACGAGTTGACGATTTCGCCGAGGGCGAGGTCGCGCTTGCCCAGTTGATGGTAGAGCATGGCTTTGCGCAGATGCAGGCCGCCAAGCAGCGCGCGGGGGCCGATTTCGCCGGGGTTTTGCTTCGCCCGCTCGGTGGCGCGTTCAACGCCCTTGTTTATCACTTGCAGGCAGTTCTCGGCGAACAACTCGGCGCGCTCCCTGTTTTCCGGGCCGAGCTTGATGTAACTGACGGCGTTCGAATACAGCTTGCGGCTCGCGCCTTCGGCCGCCATCGCCTCGCCGTAGATCGCCTCGCCGTCGTTGGGGGCGCGGCGCAGGCAGTCGCTGAGCAGCTCGAGGGATTTCTTGTAATTGTCGTGCGCCTGGGCGAAGGTGGCGGCGGCCTGCTCCCGCTGCCCCAGGTTCAACTCCTCCATCATGTTGCGCCACAGTTCGTGGCCGCGATGCAGGTTCGCGAACCCCTGCCCGCGTATCGCGTAGTAATCGTTGGGGTCAAGCTGGATCGCCCGCTGGTAGGCGTCGAGCGCTTGCGGAAGCTCCAGCAGGTTGTAATGGCAATCGCCGAGCCAGCGCCAGGCGGCCGCGTTGCGCGGATTCGAGGAAGTCTCGGCGGAAAGAAGCGGTTTCGCCTCGCTGAACCGGCTTTCCTTGACCAGGCGCACCGCGTTGTCGAACTGCGGGCTTCCCGGCGCGCCCGGGTCGGCGTAACCGGGCGCGGGCGGCGGGGGCATGAAAGAAGCCGGCGCCTGGTAACCGGACGGCGACGACGCATACGGGTCGCCGAACGTCGGAGCGGGAGCGGCGAACGGATCGTTGTATGTTTGCGGGGGCGGCTGGCTGTTCGGGTATCCCGCCTGGTAGGTGTTGTCGTAGGTCACGGCCGACCCGGGATAGACGTATCCCGGCTGATAGGGAGACGATGGCGGCGGTGAATTGGGAAGGGTGTACGGTTCGGAGGCGTATCCGCCCGGGTACGGCTGCGCGTAGGGATCCTCCGCGTAGCCGCCGGGCTGCTGCCGGTATTGCGGCTGCGGTTGCTGGGTTTGCCAGGATACGTCCGGGGAGGAAAAATCCGAATTGTAGTCGCCGTACCCGTCGTCGTCCCACATGTCGTCGGGCGTTACGGGAGGCGGTGCGTCGCCGCCGCCGCCGCGACGCGGTTCCGGGCGCCTGGGCGGCGGGGGGGGGGAATCATCCTCGTCGCGATCGCCCCGGTTGCGCCACCAGCCGCCCTTCCACCAAGGGATTCTCCTGTCTTCGGCGGCGTCGTTCCACGGCTCCGCCCCGGCGCCGGAGGATTGCCGGAAAGCGGCTTCCGGGCTTTGCCCGGGGTACGCCGGGGAGGGATCCCGGGAGCGCGCCGCCGTGTCGTCCTTGCGCCACCAGCCGCCTTTCCACCACGGAATTCCGTTCTTGGATTCGGGTTCCGACGGCGCGGTTGCGACCGGCGCGGACGGTCGCGATGTCTGGCGATTGGCGACTTCCGAGGTCTGGACGAACTGCCGGCCCCGCGGTTGCGGAACCGGCTGAACGGCGGACCGGGCCGGGGTCCGGAACGAGCTCGCCGGCGTTTGCGGCGGCGGGGCGGGGTAGGCGGCATAGGTTTCCGCGTCAGGCCAGGGAACTTGGCGGTTTTCAACCGAAATGGGCGGGGAGCGGTACAAAGTCTCTTCGCGCAGGGTGAGGTTGTCGGCCGTTTCGTCGGGATGGACCGTTCCCTGGTAGGCCTTGATTTCGCCGGTGGCGGCGTCCATGCCGAAATGGGTATCGAGAAACAGGGTGTTGTCGCGGCCGGGGACGGGACAGAATTTCGCGCCGGGCGGACAATAATAGGGATCGCCGGGCGACGCGGCCCGCGCGGCGGATGCGGGAGCCGCCGCATCCGCGCCGTTCATCACCATTGGACCAAGGGCGAGAAGCAACAGGAAATATCTGATCACGATCTGTCCCCTTGCGACAACTGACAAGACGCGGAAGCGGCCGTTCTTTCCCGCCTTGAACCTGGCGCGGACAACGGAAGCCAATAAAATCTTACGTTTTTCATACCCGCTTATCAAGTGGACTTTTGCGGGAAAAATCGACGGGAAACGCGCCCGCGATTATCACCGGGTTTCGACGTTTCCCACCAAGGCGATGGTGAACGCCGGCTCGCGGTCGGCCAACCCGCAGCCCCGGGTTTGGGCGGCGAGGAATCGATCGCCCCGACGCTTGACAGCGTTGGCCCCAATCCATACCATAAATAAGGCGCGATCAGCGGAACATGCGGATCGGACCACGATTGGCGCGTTTGCCGCAAGAATAACCGGAGCGCGCATTCGGCGGCAGGTCGGCAATGCCGCGGAGGCGAACGGGGCGGTGATGCGGCGCTAAGATGCCCGGGACGGCATGGAAATTCCGCATTCGCCCCCAAGTGGACTTTTGGAGAAAATCAAACAAACCGCCGTTTGATTCTCTCCAAAGTTTCTTGGGTTTACATTTTGCGTCGGGAATTATTGCTAGGTCGGCGCTATCGCCCGACCTGACGAAAAATCAACCCATTGGTCCGTAAGCAGTAACATCTTTGGAGGAAATCGGGCGGTGGTTGGCCCGATTTTCTCCAAAAGTCCACCCCAAGGGTTGTATAAACTGTCGCGGCGAAAGGGAAATCCTTTTTCCGATTGCGCTTTCAGGGAATATTTTCGTTGCAAATTTAAATTGTGCAAAAATTAAAAATGCTTGTGCCGCAAGGATCGTGATTTTTACGAATTGGGCATTCGGCGGTTTGAACGCCCAATTCGTAAAAATCCGGTACAAATTGATCCCCGGCTTTGCGGCGAACAGGTTTTCGCGGATCCCGAAGGAGTACAACTCCATGCGAAAAAAGCTGTCGACCGCGGCGCTGCTTTTTGCAGCCTGCCTGCTCGCGGGATGCGTCGAACGCGCGCTGGTCGTCACCAGCGAACCTTCCGGGGCGGACGTGACGGTCAACCAGCAATGGAAGGGCAAAACC
>JAISXA010000005.1 GCA_031270685.1 Planctomycetota bacterium | reverse complement strand
TATTGCAAGGTCGGCGCTATCGCCCGACCTGACGAAAAATCAACCCATTGGTCCGTAAGCGGTAACATCTTTGGAGGAAATCGGGCGGTGGTTGGCCCGATTTTCTCCAAAAGTCCACTTATCCGATAACAGTCATAAAGCGCGTGAGGTGGCAAAAAAAGGGGCGCGGCCGGACGGGGACAAGCGCGCTCGCGCCCGCTTGTCGACTTTTAAAAAGTCCACTTGCGCGAATATCGAGAAATTTATATTATTTACCCTTGATTTCCGATAATATTTACCTTATCATGAGAATTGTGGCTTGTTCCGTCACGACTTATATACATTCGATGGTCCGATAACGCAAGTTCCAAGGGAATGGACTCTTCGGCTGGCGCATGAAGAGTCGCCGCAAAGGAGTGCGGATATGTCTTCTATCGACAAATTGACTACCGCCCAACAAGCGCCTCCGCCGACGACCGCCGGTTTCCGGTCGGAACGGAGGTTGCAGGCGACGGGGTCGCCGGGTTCCGAGAAAATGGAATCATCGCCGTCGCCCGAGTCCGCCGCTCCCACCCCCAAGGAGAAAGCGGAAATTCGCGCTTCCGCCGGGGCCGACGAAAGTGAAACCCGGGAAAAGAACGGGAGTTTCGTCCAACCCGACGGCATCGAAGCCGCGATCGAGGCGTTCAACAGCCGGATCAGCATCGCCAACCGCTCGACGCGCTTCAAGGTGAGCGAGGAGACCGGGGATATCCAGATTCAAATCGTCGATGTCCGCACCGACGAGGTGATTCGTTCGATCCCCAGCGACGAGTCGCTCAAGATCGCAGCACGTTTCCGCGAATTGGCCGGCAACGCCGTCGGCGCGCTGGTGGACACCTCGAGTTGACATGCTTTTCGTCAAGTATGGAAGCGACCCCCGCGGAATGGCGCGCGATCTGCTGGATCGCGCCGGCGTATCCGGTCGCATTCCTTCCGGGGCTGCGGTTTCGCTCAAGCCCAATCTCGTGGTGGCTCGCCCCGCCGACGGCGGCGCGACCACGCATCCCGAAGCGGTCGCCGGAGTCATCGAGCACCTCAGGGATAACGGCGTCCGCGAAATCCGCATTCTGGAGGGATCGTGGGTCGGGGACAGCACCAAACGCGCGTTCGCCAATTGCGGTTATGACCAGCTTGCCAAACGCTACGGGGTCTCGCTCCACGACCTCAAGGACGACGACCCGGTCCCGGTGGATACCCCTTTCGGTCCGATCCGCGTCTGCAAGCTGGCGCGGGATGCGGAATTTCTCATCAACCTTCCCGTCCTGAAGGGCCATTGCCAAACCCGCATGACCTGCGCGGTGAAAAACCTGAAAGGCTGCATTCCCGACTCCGAGAAACGCCGTTTTCACCGGGAAGGCCTGGACCGGCTTGTCGCCGGCCTTGCCTTCGCGATCCGGCCGGCCCTGACGCTGGTTGACGGCATCTGCGGTGATCTCGATTTCGAGGAGGGCGGCAATCCGGTGTTCGCCGGCCGGATGGCGCTTTCCGACGACATGCTGGCGGTCGACGCGCTTGGCTGCCGCTGGCTGGGCATCGACCCCCGCGAGGTCGGCTATTTGCGCCACGCGGAGTCGCAAGGCGCGGGCGCGCTCGAGGTCGACGCTTCCGGCATCGTCGAGCTTAACCGGCCCGATCAATCCGCCACGCCCGCGCCGACCGGCAAGGCGGCGCGGATCGCGGGCCGCATCGAGCGGAGGAACGCCTGTTCGGCCTGCTTCGCCAATCTGGTGCACGCCTTGCGCCGCCTCGACGAATCCGGCGTTTCCATTCCCGCGCCGATCCGGGTCGGACAG
Source organism: Planctomycetota bacterium (assembly GCA_031270685.1). Taxonomy (GTDB): domain Bacteria; phylum Planctomycetota; class SZUA-567; order SZUA-567; family SZUA-567; genus JAIRTL01. The sequence goes on along the minus strand of JAISXA010000005.1, from coordinate 32,131 downwards.
GGTTTTCGCGGAAAACCGTTGTCCGGGCTCGGCGTCGGCGACTGCTGTTCGGGCGCGGAGCGCTTCATCGCCGGCTGTCCGCCGTCCGCCCTGGCCGTCGTCGAAAGCTTGTCGGGCAATTTCACGTAGCGGCCAGTGCGGCATCGGTTGTTTCGAGTTCGTCCTCGGTATCGTCAGCCTTGCGCCCAAAAGTCAGACTGACCGTTTCCAGGTCGGTCTTGATCTCGTCTAAACACAAATCATCAGCGGCTCGAACAATCAAGGTTTGAACTGCACCGATAACAAAGCGATCACTCGCCGAGATGCATAGGCCAGCTGTGCTCCAACAGACAGAAATTGTCCGCGTTTATTTTGTATTGACAACCCGGGCCACCGCACCATAACGAAGAAGATCAATTGGGAGCGCTTCGAAGAGGAACTGGCATCCAGTTTAAGTGTCGAACTTGGGGTAGGATCGGCCTTGATCAATGCCGCCGCGTTTGCCATCTTCTTTGGATATTCGTTACGGACAAGAAGGACGGCCGCCGAGTTGAATCGGGACGATCCCTATGTCGAGGTAGTGGAGGGGGTGGTTTTGGTCAAGAAGCATGTAGATGGCGCATAGGCATATTTTTCAAACAATCCGCGCATGAAGCGGCGGTTCAATCGCCCCGAATGTACGGATCGGTCGAGAAGGGTTTGGGTTGGCCTGCATTGTCAAAGCGGCCGCCCGGAATCGGGCGCGAAGGGGCGGCATTCACCGTTCGCGCCGGGTCCGGGTCGTCATCCGCGAATAGCGGAGGCGGATTCCTGGGATAGGCAGATCCCGTTCCGGATGCTGCCGGAGTCGCGTCGGGGTAGTCGGGCCGGTCGTTGCCGGGCACCAATTCTCCGTCCCGCGCCGCCGACGCCGGAGCGATCCCGTCTTCCCCGTCATAATCCGTAAACGCGTCGAGATTTTCCAGCGCTTCGGAATATACGGGACCATCCGCGTTTTTGTTGACGGGATCTTCGCGAATCGATTCGGCGGCAATGCCCGCTTCGTGCGCGGCGACCTGAGCCGATGCCGCTTCCGACATGTCCGGTTGCATCGGAGGTTCGGGTTCTTCCCGCCTGAACGTTTCCACTTCGGCATCGGCCACGGATTCGACCTGTTCGTCCGGTTCCGATTCGGTCTTTACGACCGCCGTCCTCGCCCGCGACGCGCCGTCCTCGCCATCACTCGGAGAGCCGGCCAATTGTTCTCGGCCCGAATCCGGTGCGGCTGCGGACCCGGAAGGCGGCGGCGCCGTTGCCGTATCGTTATTTTGGGGGGGCGCTTTCAACCCGGCTCCAAGGATATTCCCCAACAATTCCGCGATGCGTTGCGGCGTCGTCCGGCTACCTGACGGCGGTTCCGCGTTTTCCGGTTCGGAGATCACTCTCGCCTCCTCGGGAGGCGCCAGGAGATCGAGCATGACGAGCAACTCGCCGGCCTTTTCCGGATGAAACGGCATGAGCAGTTCGATGGTTTTCGCCGCCTCGCGAAATTCCCGCTGCCCCATTTGCATTCCGGCGAGGAAAACAAGGTCCAGCGTCAACTTGATTTTGTCGATCGATTCCGGCCGCTTGACGATCGGTGGCGGCTCAGCGTAGGGAAAACCGAAGTAATCCATGATCTTCGGAGCAACGGCCGGCGCGGAAGCGGCATTGGATTCGAAAAGCGGCGGCGGTGCGACGGCGGAATCGAATTCGGGAAGCGGCGGAGGAGGACCAGCCGCCGGAATATTCATTTGCTCGTATACGATCTCCGGAGCGACGGCCGGCGCGGAAACGGCATAGGATTCGTAAAGCGGTTGCGGTATTACCGGAGCCGGCGGAGGAAGCGGAGAAGGCAGACTCCGTACCACTTTTGGCGGCAGCGTGGACACCGACCCCTGGTGCGGCAGGTTCGTCGTTTCCTGCGGATCGGGGCGGTTGGGCGGGGGAACCGGTTCGGCCGGGATGGCGGAGGCTTGTTGATCCATGCGGAGTTCCGCCGGAGCAATAGCGTCGCCCGTCGCGGTGGTCCGCCTTTTGGCCGAAATCCGGGGCGCCGGGCTTCCGGTTTGTGCGCTTTCGTCGAACCAAAGGGATCGCCTTGGGGACAGGTGGATAAGTATGGCGCAGATAAATACCACGGACGCCGCGACAGTCCAGGCGGGATGGAAAAACCACGTCCGCCACCGGAAGCGGCGCATGGATTCGATCTGTTCAAGTTCCTCACGGTAAATGGCCGCAGGCAGGAGGGGGGGCTGGGCTTCGCGTCCCCGGGCGACGGCGGCAAGCTCGACCGTCGCGTCGGCCGGCCGGCCGGATTCCATGACCCGACGCATCAGCCTGTCCCGCAATCCCTCCGGCGCTTTGGCGCGCGGAAAACTCCGATACGCCTTCACCGCCTCGCGCACCGCCTTGACGTCCTTGAGGCAATCGGGACACTCCGCGAGATGCTTGCGCGCCCTCGCCATGGCTTCCGGAGGGATCTCCTCGTACAGATAACCGAGCGGATCGGAAAGGTGGGATTTGTCCGTCATGCGTCGCCCCCCCTCTTTCCGGCCGGATTCCAGCCCATGCGGGTCAATCCTTCTCGGAGTTTCTCAACCGCGAGGCGAAATCTGCTCTTGGCCGTTTCCTTCCCGCAGCCAAGCACGTTCGCGATTTCCCGAAAACCAAGGTCAGCCTCTTCCTTGAGGAGGAAAGCCTCCCGCTGCACAGCGGGTATGTCGGCTAGGAGCGCCCTCACCAGGCATTGCAGTTCGCCGCCCTCCGTCCGCTCCAGAGGGGTCGGCTGCGCGTCGATTTTCCGCCGTCCGAGCCACTCCTCCAACCCGGGATCGACGAATTGCAGATGGCGTCTCTGTTTGCGCATCTCGTCAATCGCGCAGTTTCTGGCGATCCGAAACAGCCATGTGGAAAAGGACGCTCTCCGATCGAAGTCTCCAGCCTTGTTCGCCACCTTGAGGAATACGGACTGAAACACATCCTCGGCAAGGTGCGGATCGCCGGTCAGACGTTCGATAAACCAGTACAGGCGATCCTGGTACAACTCGACCAGGATCTCGAAGGCGGTCATGTCGCCGGCAAGATATCGTTCCAGAAGCCGTTCCGGTTCGTCCTTGTCGGCGTGGGTCGGCTCGGAGTCGCGCATTGGCTTCAATTCCATGGACGGGACGGCGAGGCCGCCGGGTCAATCATTCCCTAATTTCTTCCGGAGACGCGGTCTCCTCCCCTGGCGATGCCATCGGTTCGATGACCACCCGCGGGTCCGGTTCGGGGAAGGCATTGAGGAAATCGTTACGCAACGGCAATTCGTCGAGCGATCCGAGTCCGAATTCAACGAGAAACGCTTCAGTGGTGCCGTACAGCGGAGGTTTTCCCACCACCTCGAGCTTGCCGGAGATGCGGATCGTGCCGCGTTCGATAAGGGAGCGGAGGACCGGACCGCAACCGACGCCGCGAATACGCTCGATCTCCGCGCGCGTCACCGGCTGCTTGTAGGCGATGATGGAGAGCGTATCAAGCGCGGCGGACGTCAGCCGTTGCGCTCCCGGCTTCTCCGACAACTCGCGCTTCGGATACAGGCGCATGAGATGTTCCGCGAATTCCGGTCTGCTCATGAGCTGGAAGCGCCCGGAAATCTCGGCGATTTCAAAAGCCCTCGCGGTTTCCAGGTAATGCAGATTGAGCTCGGATATCGCCTCTTTAACCGCGCTCTGACGGATGCCTGTTCCAACCGCCCTGGCGATCTGGACCGGCTTCAGCGCTTCCCTGGCGGCGAAAAGAACGGCTTCTACGATGGATCCCAGAGGCAGATGCGGTTCAGATTCGCTTTCAGCCTCCGAAACCTCTTCCCCTTCATCCTCGAAACCTTCCGACTCAATGTTCGATCCGCGGCTGTTCGAAGCGGATTCCACCTCCATCGGATCCGGGGGAATTCGGCGCGACGCATCCTCGTTCGTACTCGCATCCGCAACCGGCGGGTCGTCGTCCTGATCATCGGTCATCATGGGCAATCAACATGGCCTCGGAAAAACGGGCGGCGAAAAGCGCCGGATCCGCTGATTTGTCATGGCTATGAAACACCTCGAACCAGCCCTTCGCCGTGCGGCGAAAGGCCGGAAAAAGGCTTTCAAACGGTATTGCCATGGTATGCCGGCCGGGGCGGAAGTCAACTTTTTTTGTGTGCTCCGCTTTTCCATTTGCATCGGAAGCCGCGCTTTTGTATATCCCAACAAATGTATTGCGGATCAACCAAGGCGCGGAGCCGGGTCCGGGCGGGGAACCCCCGCCCGTATATTGAAATATCCGCCGAAACGGCGCAATGGAAAGGCGTCAACGAACATGATCACCTTGAAATTCGGGGGCACCAGCGTCGGAAACGCCGAGCGGATACGTCAAGTGTGCCAAATAGTCAAGAGCGAACTGACCCGGAAACCGATTGTCGTCGTTTCCGCGCACAATTCGCCGTCCGTTCATATGACAGACGCCCTGGTCGCCACCGCCAGGGCGGCGAGGGAGGGCAAGGCCGACACCACCAAGGTCCAGGAGGCGCAACGGGGCATTTGCCGCGATCTCGGCGTCGACGCCGAGGCGGTTGGCATAGAGCGGCTTCTCGAGCGGTTCGATCAGTTGATCAAGGGCATTGCCATGATCGGTGAACTGACCCCGAGAACCATGGATGTGGTAATGAGCTTCGGCGAGCGCATGTCGGGCCGAGTGGTCAACGACGTCCTTCGACGGGAGTTCGGGGTTGACTCGATTTATCGCTCTTCCGTCTCCCTTGGACTTCGCACCGACGCCAATTTCGGCGCAGCGCATCCCGATCCACGCAGCTTCCCGGCGGTGGCGAAGCAGATCGAGGACTTGAATCCGGACGTCCTGGTGACAACCGGGTTCATCGCGGCCACCGACGACGGGCAAATCACCACCCTGGGCCGGGGCGGGTCCGATTATTCGGGCACCATTTTCGGCGCGATCACCGGATCGGAGGAAGTGCAGATCTGGACCGACGTTTCCGGCGTCATGACCACCGATCCCCGCATCGTCGACGGGGCGCGGAGCATCCCCGAACTCACTTTCATGGAGGCTTCGGAACTCGCCTGGTACGGGGCGAAGGTTTTGCACCCCGCCACCATGATACCGGCCATGGAAAACGACATCCCGGTGCGGGTCAAGAACACCTCCGATCCCGGTCATCCGGGAACGGTCATTCGCCGAAGCGTCGTCGAAGCGGCGGGATCCCCGGTTGCCAAATCCGTGGCCGTGCTGAACGGCGTGCAATTGATCACCATCACCACCGGCCGGATGTTCGGCGCCCATGGGTTCATGTCCAAGGTTTTCGACGTGTTCAACCGGAACGGGGTGGACATCCACATGATCGCCACTTCGGAGGTGAGCATAAGCGTCACCACTCCGAAGGGGCAGCATGTCGAAAAGGCGGCCGAACAGATCAAGGAGTTCGCGGACGTCGCGGTCGATCGCGACATGTCCCTCATTTCTGTCGTCGGCGAGAAAATGAAAGGCACTCCCGGCGTCGCCGCGCGGGTGACCGGTGCGATGGCAAGAAGCGGCGTCAGCATTCGGATGATCAGCCAGGGCGCGACAGAGATAAACATCGCCCTCCTGGTTCGGGAAAACCAGGTTAAGAGGGCGGTTCGGGAGTTGCATAAGGAAATGTTCGAATAAAACGCCTCCGTTACCGACATTGAACTGGTGTAATTTGTCGTTACCGGAGGGGGAGAGAGAGCGAGGAGCGTAATTGTGTCCATTATCAAGGATTCCGACGGCGGCGGCGCTTCGGGAAATGGGGATGAGCCTCCAGATTCACAGGCATGCCGCACCTGTGAAAGGCCGGACCCGGTTAAATCCGGAGGTGGCGGGGAAGGCGACAATCTTCTTTCGAGGATAACGCGATTTCCCATAGGAATCATGGCAAGGCGGTTTTGGAAAAACCATTATGCGAACGTTTCGCGCTCCGATTGGAACAACTGGCATTGGCAACTCCAAAATACGTTGCGCTTTTCGCAAATTGAAAAGGCATTGAACCTTTCCCCCGAGGAAATGGCGGCCATGTCCGGAGGCGAAGAGGCGCTTCCCGTCGCCGTAACCCCCTATTACGCGTCCCTCCTCTCGCGCGACGACCCCTCGCAGGCGTTGCGACGGACGATGATTCCAGTCGGTTCCGAACGCATCCACTCGCCGGGCGAGGCGGCGGATCCCCTGGGCGAGGATCACCAAAGCCCCGTCCCCGGGTTGATTCACCGCTATCCCGACCGCGTCCTTTTCATGGCGACGGAGTATTGCTCCGCTTACTGCCGGTACTGCACCCGGACCAGGCTGGTCGGCCGTTCCGAGCGGACCCATTACTGCCGCGGGCAATGGGAAAAAGCGATCGCCTACATAGCTGCGACTCCGACGGTCCGCGACGTCATCATTTCCGGCGGCGATCCGCTGACCCTTCCGGACGAGGCTTTGGAATGGCTGCTTATGCGGCTTCGCGATATCCCGCATGTGGAGGTAATCCGCGTCGGCACCAAGACGCCCGCCGTACTGCCGATGCGCATCACCACCTCGCTCACCAAGATCCTCCGCCGATACCACCCGGTATGGCTGTCGCTCCATTTCACTCATCCGGACGAACTTACGCCGGAGACGGCGGAAGCGTGCGAACGGCTTGCCGACGCCGGCGCGCCGCTCGGCAGCCAGACCGTGCTCCTGAAGGGCGTCAACGACGATCCCGAAGTCATGCGCCGGCTTATGACCGGGCTTATGCGGTTGCGGGTGCGGCCCTATTACCTGTACCAGTGCGACCCGATACTTGGGAGCGCCCACTTCCGGACGCCGGTATCGAAAGGCCTGGAAATCGTGGACTCGTTGCGCGGGCACATCTCCGGGTATGCGGTGCCGCAATACGTTATCGATGCGCCCGGCGGCGGCGGCAAGGTGCCGTTGCAGCCCGGACGCTACCACATGACAAATGGCGGGGACGTCAGTTTGATCAATTACGAGTTCCGGACCTACCATTACCCCGATGTCCGGTTCTGATTGCCGGCCGTCGGGCCCCGGATTGTGCGGCAGGTGCGCGGCGGGCGATCTGACTTGTTGCCGCGATACGGAGGTATTCCTGACCCTTGGCGATATACGGCGGATCCGGGAACGCGAAGTCCCCGATCCGTTTTATACATTCGTCCCCGTCGCCGCCGGCGGCGGGACGGGAGGCGATCGCGTCTGGAACCGCATATTCACCCATCCGCTTGGATTGCGCGTCATCGCCCACCGGCCCGGGGGCGAATGCGTGCTCCTCGACCATGACGGCTGCCGGTTGGACATGGAGACCAGACCGCTGATCTGCCGGCTTTATCCTTTCGAATACGACGCTGTCTGCATCAAGGGGATCACGCCGCATCTTTGTCCTCGCCCGGAGCAGGACAACGCTCCCTTGTTGCTCGCTCTCTTGGGGATGAACCGGGAGGAGGCCGAAATCTGGCGCTCGGCGCTTTACCGGGAAATCATTGAGGAATACCCCGACGCTCCCGTCGAATGACCGCCGGCGATTTCCGTCAGTTCAAAGAAAGTAGCCGCTCGCGCCGGAAGCTGGACCGTCATTATGCGTTCAAGCCTTGCCGCTTCAATCCGCTTTTGATTTTACTTGACACGATTCGATTAATAGCCGATGATACCGCCACTGGAGGGTTGCGGGGTATTGGCGCTATTCTCCGGGACATCCTGCCCGACGCGTAATGCGTTTCGCGGGTTGAACGTTGTATCCGCCGTGAGGAATCCCGATATCGCCGGGCGAATGTCCGCGAAAACGGCCCGGCCGAGCGTTCAATCGCGGCCCGCTTCGCGTTGTCGATGTGGGAGCGGGCGGCGCCCGCTCTTTTTTTTTGGCGGATAACCGGAGAATTGGTTGTCCGCGTTCGTGATTGAAAAATGCAATTTTGGGTAGGAAACAAAGGCGGCGAATCCATGAAAGTCAATGAAGAATTTTTGCGGCAGATCGACAGCCTGCATCGGGAAAAAGGCATCGACCGGGAGCAGCTGATCGAATCCATCGAAACCGCCCTCGTCTCGGCGGCGAGGAAGCATTACCCCAATGTCGAGGAACTGCGCGTCAAGATCGACCGCAACAGCGGAGCGATCCACCTTCTCGACGGCGACATTCCCTTCGAGGAAATGGACCCGGCCGCCTTCGGCCGCATAGCGGCGCAAACCGCCCGCCAGGTGATGATCCAGCGTATCCGCGAGGCCGAATCGGACGTGGTCTACGAGGAGTTCATCGCCCGCGTCGGAACCATCGTCAACGGCGTTATCCAACGCGTCGAACGCGGAACCGTGATCTGCAACATCGGGAAGTCGGACGGCATCCTGCCGCGCCAGGAGCAGATTCCCTCCGAAAACTACCGCCCCAATGAACGCATCCGCGCCTACGTGACGCAGGTTCGCAAAAAGGGCAACAAGGTCATCATCATTCTTTCCCGCACCCATCCCGATCTTGTCCGCGAGCTGTTCGAGCTCGAGGTGCCGGAAATTTACGAGCATATCGTAGAGATCAAGGGACTGGTGCGCGAGCCCGGCTATCGTACAAAAATCGCGGTCGCCAGTTCAGACAGCCGCGTCGACGCCGTGGGCGCCTGCGTCGGCGTCCGCGGCAGCCGCATCCGCAACATCGTCGAGGAGCTAGGCGGCGAAAAGATCGACATCGTCCGTTGGAACGAGGTCCCGGAGCTGTTCATCAGGAATGCGCTCTCGCCTTCGGAAATCGACCATATCGAGTTCGATCGCGGCAACATGCGGGCGCGGGTGATCGTACCCGACGACCAGCTTTCCCTTGCCATCGGCCGCAAGGGGCAGAACGTCCGGCTTTCGTCCAGGCTCACCGGCTGGAATCTCGACATCATGACCGTCAACCAGCACGCGGCCTGGCGCGAAAAGGGCCGCCAGGAGATCGCTTCGCTGCCCGGAGTCGGCGAGACCATGATCAACAACATGTTCATCGCCGGATTCGAGTCTTTCCACGACATCATGGAACTTGGCATCGAGAAGCTGATGGAAATCAAGGGCATCGGCGAGAAGAAGGCGCTGGAGATATACAATTTCGCCGTGGAAGGTTACCGCAAACGGTTGGAAGGCGATGCCAAGGAGCTTGCGGAGGCCAAGGAATCGAAGAAATCCGGTGAAACCGAACCAGTGGCGGCGGCCGTGGCCGATGCCGAAGGCGGATGAACGCGAATAGCCGGCAAGCGATGCGCGTTCGAATGATCCGGGTATTGAGCCGTAAGCGAACGGGATCGGGGGACAATGACGTCCTCCGACGCCCGGATAGGGAAAAAAGTACATGAGGTTTCACGAACTGGCGAAAAAACACGGTTTCAACCAGCAAGACCTTCTGACCGCGGTCCAGAAAGAGGGTTTTGACGTCAAAAACACTCTGGTTGCCGTCAATGAAGATGTCGAGGACTGGGTTGCGGACCAGGCTGCCGCAGGCTGGATCCCGCCGCCGCCGGAAAAGAAGGCCGTCCGCAAGAAGAAAGTCGTCGCGGTGAAGTCATCGCCCCTGGGAAAGATCGTCCCCTTCGGAACCGCCGCCGCCGAAAAAGCGGAAAAGCCCGTATCCCCGGCCGGGGAAGCCGAGCCCGTCGATGCCGAGTCGCCCGTCGCCGAAACGGTTTCGACGCCCGAGGAACGGACCGCTTCCGAACCTGGCCCCGAAATCGAATCGACGCCGACGCAACCCGAACCCGGATCGCCCGAAACGGTCAAGCTCAAAGCCTGGAAATCAGAACCCAAATCCGGGCTTAAGCCGAAACCGAAAGTTGAACGCGAGCCGCCGCCTCCGCCGAAGCCGGTGAAGCGCGTAAATACGGTCGTGAAAGGCAGCGCCGCCGTTGGACAGGCGACCCCGGAGATGCTTGCCGCGATCAGGCGTTCCGCGCGCTCGGGCGGCGCTCCGGCCCCCAGGCAGGACGGGGGCGCCAGGCCCGCGCGGGGCGATAGGCCCGCCCCGCCCCGCCCCGGCCCGCGTTCACGTTTTAACGCCGCGGCCGCTCTGGCCGTGGATACCGTCGTTCCGGAAACCGATCTTTCCTCCGGCAAGCCGCGGGTGAAGCAGCGGATCAAAACCAGGGGTCGCGGAGCGGCGAAGATAGAAGAGGATTCGCAGGAGAAAAAGGCCAAGGCGGCCAAGAAAACGAAGGGCAAACGCGACGAGGATTGGACCGCGGACGACGATTTCGGCGACGAGGTCTATGAGGACGCCGTTTCGAACGAGCAGGGAGATCCTTCGGCGAGCGGCTCCATGGAGCCGATCAATACGGAACTCCTCGCCGCCGGCGGAGGGGAGGCTCCCGTCGCGTTCAAGCACAAGCGCGCGGATTTCAAGTCGAAACGCATCCAGCACGAGCTTCCGGCGAGCTTCGCGGAGATGGACAACGATTTCACCCGCAGCATCACCGGCGGCGGCCGCCGCCGCTCAAAACGTCCGGTCCGGCGCAACACCATGCGCCGCTCCCGCACCCGGCGCATCGCCGGCCCGCAACGGCGCGATCCCGGGCAGGCCGCGAAGGTGTACCTGGGCATGACCCTGCGGGATCTTTCCGTGGCGCTAGGCGTCAAGCTCCAGGACATTCTCGGCTTCCTGCTCCGCCAGGGCATGATGATACAGGTCAACGACATCCTTTCCGAGGAGGATATAGTCCTCATCGCGGAAAATTACAGGATTCCTCTCGATTGGGAGTCGGACGAGGATCTCGAACAGGAACTTGCCGAGGAGGCGCGACAGCAGGCCGATGTCGCCGAAGAGGGCGAAGTCGTCGAGCGGCCGCCGGTGGTGACCTTCATGGGTCACGTCGACCACGGCAAAACCAGCCTGCTCGACCGTATCCGCCATACGCGGGTGGTCGACGGCGAACACGGCGGCATCACGCAGCACATCGGCGCGTACTCGGTCGACCATGACGGTAAGCGCGTCACCTTCCTGGATACCCCCGGCCACGAGGCGTTTTCGGCCATGCGCGCGCGCGGCGCGAACCTGACCGACATCGCCGTGCTGGTGGTCGCCGCGGACGACGGCGTCATGCCGCAGACCGAGGAAGCGGCGTCGCACGCCAAAAACGCGGGGGTGCCGATCGTCGTCGCCGTCAACAAGTGCGATTTGGCTTCCGCCAATCCGGACCGGGTACGCCAGGAACTGGCCAATCGCCTCGGCCTGCTCCCCGAGGAATGGGGCGGACAGGTCGGCATGATCGAGGTTTCGGCGCACACCGGCAAGGGAATCGGGGACCTTCTCGAGCGCATCCTGCTCGAGTCGGAGGTTCTCGAACTGCGGGCCAATCCCGAACGTCCCGCAACCGGCTTCGTCGTCGAGGCGCGGATGTCGGAGGGCCAGGGCGTGCTTTCGACCATGCTGGTCTCCGACGGCACGCTGCGCATCGGCGACGTCATGCTTTGTTCCAACGGCTACGGCAAGGTCCGCTTCATGTTGGACGAGTTCGGCAAACCCATCGACGAGGCCGGGCCGGGCACGCCGGTGCGGTTGTCCGGTCTTTCCGCCGTTCCCGAAGCCGGCGACAAATTCTATATCCTCCAGGACATCCTGAAGGCGCGGGCGATAGCCGAGCAGCGCGAGCGCGAATCCCGCTCCGCCGCGCTCGCCAAGCGCCAGCACGTGACGCTGGAAAACCTTACCAGCCACCTCGCCGGTTCAAGCAAGCGCGAGTTGAGCGTCATCGTCAAGGCCGACGTGGTCGGCTCGCTGGAGGTGCTGGACAAGACGTTACGCGATCTGGCGACATCGGAAGTCGGCATCAACATCATCCACTCGGCGGTTGGCGGCATCAATCACGCCGACGTCATCCTCGCCGACGCTTCCGACGCGCTTATTCTCGGTTTCCACGTCGGCATCGAGCACCAGGCCAAATCCGCCGCCATCAGCCTCGGCGTGCAGATTCGCACCTATCACATCATTTACCGGATGATCGAGGATATGCGCGCCGCTCTCGAAGGATTGCTGCCGCCCGAGGAAAAGGAGGTCGTGCAGGGGCATGTCGATATCCGTCAGGTGTTCCGGGCCTCGAAGATCGGCGCCATCGCCGGCTGCTACGTCACGGACGGATTCGTGCAGCGCACCAGCCGCATCCGCCTGTACCGCGACCAGGTGGTCATCTACGACGGCGTCGTCCAGAGCCTGAAGCGGCTCAAGGACGACGCCCGCGAGGTCAAGGCCGGCTTCGAATGCGGCATCAAGATCGCCAATTACGACGCGATCGAGGCCGGCGACGTTTTGGAAGCTTACGCCATTGAGGAAATCGCCCGCAAGTTGTAACGCCTTAATCCGGATTGCCGAGCGGTCGAGATCAAGGAGGACGGCCTGGGATTTTCCGGCGATTGAGATTCGGAGTCGATCATGCCCACCAGGCGTCAGGAGCGGGTAGCGAAGCGGATTGTTCAGGAATCGGTCGATGCGTTGCGCAACCTGAAGCATGCCAGTCTCGGGTTCCTCACCGTGACCAAGTGCGAGGTTTCCCCGGATCTTCGCCACGCCAAGATATTCATTTCCGTCCTCGGGGACGACGCCGAGCGCGAACGCGTGTTGCGGATCGTCCGGAACAACGCCCCGCGGCTTCGGGGCATGATCGGCAGTCCGCTCGGACTGAAGACCGCCCCCGACCTCCATTTCGCGCTTGACGACAGCATCGCCAACGCCGATCGCATCGGGAGGCTGATTCGCGACGCGCGCGAAACCGACCCCAACCCCGGGCCGTTGCCGCCCGAGGATGAAGCCGCGATCCTCGCCGCCGCCCAATCAAAACAGGCGCAAGGCATAAAACGCCCGGCCGCGGTTGCGGATCCGTTCGAGGCGGTGCGCCTCGACGTAGAGGACGAGCTTCTTGGCGAAGATGTCGATGATCCGTACTGGCGTCCGGTCAATCTCGACGAATTGCCGGACGATGCCGACGAAGACGGCGGCGACAAGGATGACGGGTGATCCGGGCCGGGTTCGGAGCCTCTTTGACTGACGCCGGCGCAGGTGATCCATGGCTGACGCTGTATACCTTATTCGACATGCCGCGCCGCCCGTCGAGGCGAGGGGAAGGTATTGGGGCAAAAGGGATCCGGGCATCGATCCGCGAAGTCTCGCGGCGGCGGCGGCGGCGGCGGACCTGGTGGGACGCATTCCCGACCGAATCGTCTCCAGCCCTCTTGAACGCGCCCGGCTTACAGCCGAGGCGGTTGCGAATCGCCTTGGCGGCCGGTTCGTCGTGACGCCGGATTTGGAAGAGATCGATTTCGGCGAATTCGACGGTCTTACCTACCGCGAAATCCAGTCCCGGCATCCCGATGCCGCCCGCGAGTGGGCGGAGCGCCCCGGAGAATTCGTGTTTCCCGGCGGCTGCGGCGTTAGGGAATTCGAGGCCAGGGCCGAGACCGCGTGGCGGCGCCATGCCGGATCTGACGACGGGACGCTGTTGATAGTCACCCACGGCGGCATCATTTCGACCTGGTGTTGCCTTTTCCTGGACATTGATCCGGCGAGACGTTTCGTCTTTCGCCCCGACTACGCTTCCCTGACGCTTTTCGTTCGCCGCTCCAGCAGCGAATTCTGGGAATTGGCCTGCTTCAACGACAGGAAATGACGTGCCCAGGCTGGTTTTCATCGTCGGCGGCGCACGGAGCGGCAAGAGCGGCTTTGCCCAGCGCAGAGTCGAGTCCGAGCCGGCGGCGGGGAAAACTTTCATCGCGACCTGTCCGGCGCTCGACGACGAGATGCGCGGACGAATCGAGCGCCATCGGGCGGATCGCGCCGGTCGCGGCTGGAATACGATCGAGGAGGAGGTCGATCTTGCCGCCGCGCTGGCCGCATCCCCCGCCGGCGACGCCGTGCTGATCGATTGCCTCACCCTCTGGATAAATAATGTCATGCGCCGGTCGGGGCAGCCGGACGAGGACCGCATGGCGGAACTGGCCCGGGAAACAGTGTGCGCGGCGCGAAGCCGGAGCGGCCTCGTGGTCATGGTCGCCAATGAAGTCGGCCTCGGGATCGTGCCTGCCGACCCGCTTTCGCGCCTTTTTCGCGATCTTTCCGGCAGGGTGAACCAGGTCGTGGCCGCGAACGCCGACGAGGCGCATTTCATGGTCGCCGGGATGTCATACCGCCTTAAATGAGAGGGACATGCGCCATGGGTCTTTTGGAACAAACCATTCGCTGCATTTCGCCGCGCGATTCCGCCGCCCGCAAAGCTGCCAGGGAACGCATTCGCCGGTTGACCATGCCTCCGTGGGCCTTGGGCCGGATTTGCGATCTGGCGGTTGAATTGGCCGGCATCTCCGGCCGCATGCCGCCGCCGGTGGCGAGGAAGATGGTGGTGGTGATGGCGGGCGATCACGGCGTGGTCGACGAAGGCGTATCGCCCTCCCCCAGGGATGTCACCCGGCAGATGGTGGCTAATTTCATCGCCGGCGGTGCGGGCGTGAACGTGTTGGCGCGCCTCAACGGCGCGGAGGTTGTGGTCGTCGACGTCGGCATGGCCGGGCGCGACGAGGAATTGGTCCGTTCCGGGAAGCTGCTGGGCATGAATGTGGCCAAGGGGACGCGGAACCTGCGACGCGAGCCGGCGATGACCCGCGATCAGGCGGTGAAGTCGATCGAGACTGGCATCGAGATCGCGCGGCGCTTTGGGGAAAAGGTCGATGTCTTCGGCATCGGCGAGATGGGTATCGGCAACACCACGCCGGCCACGGCCATAGCATCGATACTGACCGGCCGCCCGGTGTCCGAGGTCTGCGGCAAAGGGGCCGGGCTCCGCCCCGATGGCGTGTCGAAAAAAGTCGCCATCATCGAAGAGGCTCTCAAGCTCCACCAACCCGATCCGACTGACGCGCTCGACATCCTCGCCAAGGTCGGCGGCCTTGAGATCGGCGCGATGGCGGGATTGGTCCTCGGGGCGGCGGCGATGCGCAAGCCAGTTCTGGTCGACGGCTTCATTTCGACTTCCGGCGCGATGCTGGCCAAAATGCTCTGCCCGCTTTGCCTGGACCATTTCATCCTGGCGCACGCCAGCGGCGAACCCGGCCATCCCGCCATGCGGGAGTGGATCGGCCGCGAACCGTTGTTGCACTTGGAGATGCGCCTCGGGGAGGGCACGGGCGCGGCGTTGGCCATGAACCTGGTGGAGGCGGCGGCGAGAATCCTGACGGAAATGGCGACCTTCGACAGTGCGGGAATTTCCGAAAGCGGCCCGGCATGATGCGCCGGTTTCTGGCCGCTTGGCGATTTCTCACCATTTTCCCCGTTCCCGACGCCGGCGCATCGCCCGGGGACGGCGAAGCGCTGTCGCGGTCGCTTCCGTACTTTCCGGTTGTCGGCCTGGTTCTCGGCCTGATTTCCTGGGCGGTTGCGGGCGGGCTGGGCGCGGTTCTGCCGCCTATGGCCGCCGCCGCCGTTCTGACGGCGGTCCTGGCCGTCTATTCGGGCGGCCTGCATCTGGATGGACTGGCCGACAGCGCCGACGGTTTGTTCGGGACGCACGACCGGGAGCGGGCTTTGGCGATAATGCGGGACAGCCGCATCGGAGCGTTTGGCGCGCTAGCCCTGATTTTGGCGCTGCTGGTCAAATTCGCTTGCCTCGCCTCGATGGGCGCGGATATGCGCTTGGCGGTTTTGCTTGCCCCGATCGGAGGCCGCTCCGCCATGCTTGTCGTCATGGCGCTACTACCGTATGCGAGAAGCGTCGGATTGGGTTCGATATTCCTGGCGTCCTCAAAATCCCTTTCCCTGGTTTCGGCCTGTTTTTGGCTTGTCGCGTGCCTCCTGGCGTTTCAAGGCGCCGCCGACGGCTTGATTGTCCTTGCGGTTTGGGCCTTGGCTACGGGCGCGTGCGCGCTTTTCCTCAAAATCAGGCTCGGCGGGGCGACCGGCGACGGCTACGGAGCGACCTGCGAGATTGCGGAAACGGCGATTCTTACGGCGCTGGCGGTCGTATGCGGGCCGGGGTTTTGAATAACTCGGGGAAATCGACACGGCGCGATTGCAGGGGACAATTCACCAACCGTTGAAAAGCGGAATACTTGACGCCGATCGCCGCAACGCCTATAATGCCGGTTATGAAAAGGCGGCGGTTCCGTGTCTTCGGAGGTTGGCTTTGCGCGCTCGCGGCATTCGCGGTGGCGTTTATGCCTTTGGCGGGCGTCGCGCATAGCTTTGCCAACCATTATCCTGAATATTGCGTCCACGCAAGCGTTGAACGTTTCCCGTCCGTCAGCGTGTCCCTATCCGGCGCGCTGGAGCGCATATCGGACTCCGGCCATCCTTGTCGCGCCAAGGATGAAAAACACGAACGCCACGACGGTTCTACATGTTCCACCTGTCAGGTTCTGTTCCAATTCGCCACGTCCGTAATTTCCGTTTCGGCGATCGCATCAATTCCCGAACCGCTCCCCATCGACACGCATGGCAAGTCAACCTGGTTGTTTGCCGCGCACACGTCATACGTTATTCCTTTTTCGCGAGCTCCTCCCGCCGTTTAACCATTTCTCCCCTTTCAGCGGCGCGATGCCGCGGCGCCGGCATGGCGTGTCGACGTATCGCGCTCGCATATCCTAAGAGACAATCTGCAATGAAGGATGCTTCATGAACGCCATTCCCCGCATACGCCTGACGGCGCTGGCCGCGGCATGCCTGTTTTTTCATATGTTCGCCCTCGCCGGCGAAGGCCAAACGCGCCCCGCGAAAGTCTTGTGCACCACATTCCCGATTTACCAACTGACCCGCAACATCGCTCAGGGCAGTGAATCCGTTACCGTGGATCTCATGATCCCCGCCGCAATGGGTTGTCCCCATGATTACGCCCTAACGCCGCAGGACATGGCGAAAATAGCCGCCTCCGACATCCTGGTCGTCAACGGCCTGGGCATGGAGGAGTTTATGGGAAAACCGGTCGAGCGGGCCAATCCCGACATCATCGTCATCGACAGTTCGCTGGGGGTGACTGATGTGATTGAAGATGAAGACGACGAAGACGATCACCATCTTGAGGAGGAGGAAGAAGAATGCGATCCAGATCATGAATATGCCGAGGACGGGCATGACCGCCACGGCGACGAGCATGACGACCACCATCATCATGGCCCGAATTCCCATATTTTTTCCAGCCCGGCGCTGAGCGCCGGCATGGTTGAAACCATAGCCGGACGGTTGTGCGTCCTCGATCCCGCCGGCGCCGCCATCTACGCCGCGAATGCCTCCGCCTATGCCGCGCGCTTGCGGGGGCTGGCTGGAGAAATGGCGGATGCGGGAAAAGGGTTCGCCAACAATCGTATTGTCGAACCGCACGGCGCCTTCGATTACCTGGCCCGCGATTTGAAGCTGGAAATCGTGGCGCATCTCCAACCGCATGGACAGGAGCTTTCCGCCTCGCAAATGCTCGAGCTTTTGGAAATCATTCGCGAACGGAAGCCCGCCGTCATTGTCGTCGAAACGCAATATTCGACGAAGGCGGGGGAGACCATCGCGGCGGAGGCAGGATTGCCCGCGATCCTCCTTGATTCCGCGGCGAGCGGTCCCGACGACGCCCCGTTGGATTATTACGAAACCGTTATGCGCGACAACCTTCTCGTCCTCAAAAAAGCCTTGGGCTGGCGCTAGCCATGGCGCGATCAGATGCCATGTCCCCCGCCGTGACGTTTCACGACGTCACGGCGGCGCTGGGCGGCAACCGCGTTCTCGACGGCGTGTCGTTTTCCATGCCGCGTCGGGGCAATACCGTGATTCTGGGGCCGAACGGCGCGGGGAAGACCACCCTCCTGCTGGCGCTGCTGGGAATGACCCCTTACTCCGGGGCGATATCATTCGCGGACGGCACGATGCCGCGCGTCGGGTATGTTCCGCAAAAATTGAATTTGGACGCCGGCATACCGGTGACGGTCATGGAATTCGTCTGCCTCAACTGGCGACGCTTGCCGCTATGGTTTGGCGTGGGTAAGACCAACCGGGAACGGGCGCTGAAACTCCTCGATCTGGTCGGTGCGGCGGGGCTGGCACGGCGGCGCCTGGGCGCGTTGTCGGGCGGCGAACTGCGGCGCGTTCTGTTGGCTTCGGCTCTTGGAAGGCGGCCGGAACTGCTGGTGCTGGACGAACCCACATCCGGCATCGACTTCAACAGCGAGGACATGTTCCACAAACTTCTCGACCAACTGCGCCGGGAACTGGGATTCACGCAAGTTATGGTCTGCCACAATCTTTCCCTGGTGCGAGGGTATGCCACCAAGGTCGTCTGCCTCAATCGAAAAATCGTGGCGGAAGGTGAGCCGGAGGATATGCTTGCGCCCTCGGTATTGGCAAGGATGTTCATTGGTGCGGCCGTGAACGATTTCGGGCCGGTTTTCGCCCGGGTTTCACCGGTTATGCCCACGGAGGCGTTCCATGCCTGATTTCACCTCTCTTTTCGATTCGTTCGCTTCGCTTCCGCCGTTCGAATGCCTCCAGCCCCGCTTTATGCGCCAGGCTTTGCTGGGGCTTTTGTTGCTGGCGCCCATTACCGCCGTTACCGGGGTGCAGGTGGTGAACCTGGGCATGGCGTTCTTCGCCGACGCCATCAGTCATTCAATATTCGCCGGGGTGTCCCTGGGTTTGTTGTTGGCGATGGATCCGCGTTGGAGCACTATCGGTTTGGCGCTGCTTATCGGCGTTGGCATCACCGCCTGTAAACGCCGGGTCACCTTGTCGTCCGACTCCATCATCGGCGTTTTCTTCGCCGGCGTGACCGCTTTCGGGCTGGCCGCGGCAAGCCGCGAAAAAGCGGTGGCGAGAAACGCGCAGAGCTTCCTGTATGGCGACATCCTCACCCTCGGCGGATGGGAGATTTCCCTCCTGCTTCTGGCGCTGGTCGCCGTTTTCGCCTTCCAGTTGATCGGCTACAACCGGCTCCTCTATCTCGGACTCGACCCGGTAGTCGCCGGCGCGCACGGCGTCGAAGTGGGAACCTATCAATACGCTTTCGCGGTTTTTCTGGCGCTGACCTCCGTTCTCGCCGTGTGGACGGTCGGGGTTTTTCTTGTTTCGGCCCTGTTGGTGCTGCCGGCGGCGACGGCGCGGAACCTTTCCGGATCCGCCGGCGGAATGTTCTGGTGGGCCTTGGCGTTAAGCTGGATCGCGTCCGTCTCCGGCCTTGTCGTCTCCGCGCAGAGATGGGCCGGAACCGCCACCGGCCCGACGATCGTACTGATCGCGGCCCTATTCTTCATCATAAGCGTTCCCTTGCGGGGATGGCATGGAAGAGGCGTCGTCACCCATCGGGAGAGAAAATGACAACGCGCGGGAAAGGCAATTCACCCGCCCAGAGCACCGCCGCCGGGCCATCCCGATGCGGCGTGTTTACGGGATTGGCGCTGGCGATTGTTTGCGCGGCGTATCTGTTGCCTTTTTTCGCGGGCGGCAATGAAACGGTCGGCAATTTTTCCCTGGTGTTTTCCAGCATCATGTTGGAAGCGATGCCTTTCATGCTCTTGGGCGCGTTGATCGGCGGGATGATCGAGGTTTTCGTCAGCCGCGAACGCATCGCGTCGTTATTGCCCGGACGCGATTGGGCTTCGGCGTGCGTCGCCGCGGCGCTGGGAGCGCTGTTTCCGGTTTGCGAATGCGCCATCGTTCCGGTGGTGCGCCGGCTGGCCGGAAAAGGTCTGCCCGCCGCCGCCGCCATCGCCTACCTTTTGGCCGGCCCCATCGTCAATCCGGTGGTCGGCCTGTCCACCGCCATGGCCTACAACTTCGATTGGCGTCCCGTGGCTATCCGCCTCGGATTCGGGTATGCCATCGCCGTCGGCGTCGCCCTAATCCTGAATTGGAGATTCAGTCACGGATCCCTCTTTGTCGGCGGAATTGCCCGGAAGGAAGGCGGCCATGCGCATGACGGGCATAGTCGCCGCCATGGCGGGCGTTCAAACCAATGCGGGCCTGAGCGCTTTCACAACGGGAAAAGTGGACATGACCATGTTCATGACGGTGGGCATACCCAAGAAATGCCTGGCTGCGGTTATGAAAATGGCCAAAGCCAAGGGGGTGGTTTCGGCGCGCGCGCCATGGCCGCCGGAAATCATGCGCTTGACGATTTCATGGCCACCGCTCCCTATCTGGTTGCGGGCGCCGCCATTGCCGCCATCGCCCAGACCTGCCTGGAAAGAAGGCTATTTGTGGAAATGGCGGCGTCATCGATGTTGTCGTCGGCGGTTATGATGCTTCTGGCGGTGCTACTAAACCTGTGCTCGGAGGCCGATGCGTTTATCGCCGCGTCGTTCAGGGGGCTGGTTCCATTTTCGGCGCAAATGGCTTTTCTGGTCGTCGGTCCCATGTTCGATATCAAGCTGCTTCTGATGTACAGGAACTTTCTCAAGGCCAGGGCGACGGCGTTCCTGGCGGCCCTGGTGGTTGTCGCGGTTATGCTCATGTCGTTGTTGCTTGAGGTCGCGGGAGTTGCGCTATGATGCGGATCATTGCCGAAACTGCTCGTCGCTGGCGCTTGCCGCTGATATGTTTCGCCTGGATGTTCACTTTCCTCGGGTTGTTGTTGCGCAAAAGCCATGAAACGTTTCTGTCCGCGAATTTTCTGCCGATCATAATCCTGGCGACGGTCGCATTGGCGCCGTTGGCTATTTTTTCCCTGTTGCGCCGCACCCCCCCCCGCTTCGGCGCGATGGAACTTCTGGGTACGGCGGTAATCCTCCTGCCGCTGGTCCATATTTATCATTCCGCGGGAATGACCTTGGGCGCCGGGGCATTCGCGGCGCGATACGTGGGGGCGGGGGGCGGCGCCGGCAACTCCAGTTCTTCAGGTCGGGATGCCGCGGACGATTGGGGGAAATGGAAAGCCGACCCCGACGCGCCCAACGCCGCCGAGCCGGAAACTGACGACGAGGAGACATCGCTTCTCGACTTGTTCGAGAACGCCGACCAGTACAATGGGCGGAAGGTGACGGTCACTGGAATGTTGGCGAAAGACAACCCCCAGGTGGAACAGGTTTTGGGAGTCAAACAGCCGATCCTGTTCAGGTTCGCCATCAACTGTTGCGCCGCCGATGCCGTGCCGTTGGCCTTGGTGTTGGAATGCGACGATTCCGATCTGAAAAATGACGACTGGATCAAGGCATCGGGAACCTTTAGGATTCGGCCTATGGGAAAACTGGATCTGGTTGTTTTGGAGAACGCGATTATGCAACCCGCGATGCGACCCCGGCAGCCGTATCTCTATTCGCAATGGGGATTGTTTTAAGGCGGGCGCGGCGGCTTGCCTTCCTCCCGCTCGGCTCGATTCGATGTACGCCCGGCAGGGCGCATTCGCTTGGGTAATGATCTCGCCAAGCGAAAAGCCTTGACACGGCTTCCCGTATCCTTAGCATTTTATTGATTTATTCTGTTACGCAACCCCATTGGCGGTTGCCCCCGGATCCATGTCGGACGACATGGGGGGACTTTTGCGTTTTGGCGCGTTTTAGCGAAGCAATGATCCATTTCGGCGTGTGCGGCGGATGAGGTGACGGCGCAATACCGGCGCAATCGGGTCGATGGCACTGAAAACGCCCTAGCCCAATTCAGGTGGAAGACATGGAGAAATCGATAGTCGACGCTGGGACCTGCCGCAAGCGCCTGACCTTGACCTTCTCGACGGCGGAAGTCGCCGAGGCTTTCGACGAAAGCTATCGGGAAATCGACAATTACGTGCAGATCAAGGGATTTCGCAAGGGAAAGGCCCCTCGCCGGCTTTTGGAGAAGAAATTCGCGAACGAAGCGTCGGGAGCGGCCGCGGAACACCTATCGGAAAAGCATTTGCAACAGGCGATTCAGGACAGCGGATTCAAGATCATGGGCCTGATCGAGAAAACGCAGCGCTCGGAACGCGCCCTTCTCGGCGAACCCTACGTCCTCGAGGTCCAGTTCGACGTAAAACCGGAGTTCGAGCTTCCCTCCTATAGGGGTCTCGTCTTGACGCCGGAAGACCTCGAAGTCGAGGAATCCGCGGTCGACAAGCGCCTGGAGCATTACCGAACCATGTTCGCCCACTACCATGAGGCGGACGACGGCGCGGAGAAGGGCGACGTCGTCAACGTTGATTTCCGCGCCGAGGTCGAGGGCAGGGAAATCATGAACATGGAGGACAAAAATCTCCGCGTCGACGGCGAGCAATTGTTCGGCCTCCCCTATCACGATCTGGTTGAGAAATTCACGGGCGTCAAGGCGGGTGACGCGGTGAATCTTGAAATCACCCTTCCCGAAGACCATCCCGATCAGGATCTCAAGGGGAAGACCGCCCGGGTCGAATTGAAGGTCAGGAAGGTCGAACGCCCGCAACTGCCCGACCTCGACGACGCTTTCGCCGGCAACCTCGGCATGGGCGCGCTGGACGAATTCCGCCGGCGCATCCGGGGCAGCCTCGTCCAGGACGCCCTGATCGCCGCCCGCTCCCGGCAGGAGCGGGAAGTCATCGACAAGCTGGTCGCCGCGACCACCTTCCCGATCCCCGAGGCATACCGCAAATCGGTGGAGAGCTCATTCCTCGAACAGCGGAGCATCGAATGGCGCGGGCAGGGAATCCAGGGCGAGCGGCTTGAACAACTTATGGAAGATGCGAGGAAGGCGGCGGGCGAGCGCTCAGAACGCCAGGTCCGCTGGGAGATCATCGCCGCCGCCATCGCGGAAAAGGAGAAGCTCACGGTCTCGAACGAGGAGTTGTCCGAGCATATCGAGGCGGTTGCGCAATCCTACAAGACCACCGCCGCGAAGATCGTCCAGCGCGTTCGTGAGGTCAACGGCATCGGCGCCATGATGCGCGAGATACTCGACATCAAGGTGATGCAATTGATACTAGACGCCGCCAGGGGCGGCAAGGACGATCCGGAAGGCGCGTCCGCCGAGACCGGAAAAACGAACCTCCAGGCGGCCGACAGCGTCAACGGCGCCGCCGGACTTGCCGAGGATGACGTCAAGGATTCTATCCCCATCAGTTGATTTTCTTCAAAAATCCACTTTTAAAGAAAGCGGAAAATCCATGGCCGGAGAACACATCGAACCCATGGCCGACCTGGTGCCCTTCGTAATCGAGCGCACCGGACGCGGCGAACGCAGTTACGACATATATTCACGTCTCCTGTCCGACCGCATCATCATCATCGGCAACGAGATCCGCGACTACAACGCGAGCCTGTACATAGCGCAGATGCTTTATCTCGATCTGGTGAACCGCGACGCGGACATCCAGGTGTACATCAATTCCCCGGGCGGCAGCGTCACCGCCGGACTGGCCATCTACGACACCATGCAGCACCTGTCGTGCAACGTCGCGACCTACTGCATCGGCCAGGCCGCGAGCATGGGCGCGGTGCTTCTCGCCGCCGGCTCCAAGGGCAAGCGCTTCAGCCTCCCCCACAGCCGGATCATGATCCACCAGCCCTGGGGCGGCGCGCAGGGCACCGCCTCCGATATAACCATCCAGGCGGCGGAAATCGGCCGGCAAAAAGAGATTCTCAACGATATCCTCGCCAAACACTCCGGGCGCGATCTTTCGGAGATAGAAAAAGATGCCGACCGCGACTTCTTCATGAGCGCGGAACAGGCCCGGGACTACGGCCTTATCGACGAGGTCATCGTACCCGGCGAGAAGTCCGCTTCGGGAAAGTAGTCGCGGCGCATACGGGCGGCGATCCGTCGCCGGAAAGGAAGTGGAGATGTCCAAGCAAAACAACGGAGCAAGCGGATCCCGGCGCAGCGGGCAGCGTTGCGCCTTTTGCGGACGGCCGCCGGACGCCAATCACAAGGTGATCCAGGGCTACGGGGACGCCTGCATCTGTTCCGACTGCGTTAAAATGTGCATGACCCTCATGTCGGAAGACGACTTCGGACGCCGCGGGGTCGACCTGGGCATTTCGGAGGCGCCCACGCCGCGAAGCCTCAAGCGTTCGCTGGACGAATACGTCATCGGGCAGGAATACGCCAAGAAGGTTCTGGCCGTCGCCGTGCACAACCATTACAAGCGGCTGCTGTTCGGCAAGGACAGGGGCGAGGTCGAGCTGGAAAAGTCGAACGTCCTCATCGTCGGACCGTCGGGCTGCGGCAAAACGCTCTTAGCCAAGATTCTCGCCGACACCGTCGACGTGCCCTTCGCCATCGCCGACGCCACCACCCTCACCGAGGCCGGCTATGTCGGCGAGGACGTCGAGAACATCCTCCTGCGCTTGATCCAGGCCGCCGACGGCGACGTGGCCAAGGCGGAAAAGGGAATCGTCTACATCGACGAAATCGACAAGATCGGCAAGCGCACCCAGGGCGTGTCCATCACCCGCGACGTGTCCGGCGAGGGGGTCCAGCAGGCGTTGCTGAAAATGCTCGAGGGGGCGGTTTGCAACGTCCCGCCGCAGGGGGGACGCAAGCACCCGGAACAGCGCTACATCCCCATCGACACCCAAAGCATCCTTTTCATCTGCGGCGGCACCTTCGACGGGCTGGACGAGATCATCGGCCGGCGCGTCGGACAGAAGTCGGTGGGTTTCCACCGGGAGGCTGAAAAGACGGCGGACCAGGAACTGGGAGATCTTCTCGAGCAGGTGGACACCGACGATCTCCTCGAGTTCGGCATGATCCCCGAGCTGATAGGCAGGCTGCCGGTTCTCGCCCCCATCCGCCCGATGGACGAGGAAGCCCTGATCCGCATTCTCCGCGAACCGAAGAACGCGCTTCTCAAGCAGTACGAGCGCCTGTTCGAACTCGAGGGAGCGGAGATCGCCTTCACCGACGATGCCCTGCGGGCGGTCGCCGGGAAGGCGCTCAAGAAGGGAACCGGGGCGCGCGCGCTCCGGGGCATCGTCGAGGACGCCCTGATCGGACTTATGTTCGAGTTGCCCGACCTTCCCCGCCCACACAAGTACGTCGTCGACGAGGAGCTGATCGACAAGGGCTGGGACGAATGGGGCGTCAAGCACGGCTACCTTCCGGGAGGAGACGAATCGCTCCGCCGCGCACGCGAATCCGCGGACGAGATTCCAGCGTAAGGTCGACTTTTAAAGGGAATCGGGCCAACCGCTGCCCGATTCCCTTTAAAGATTCAGCCGCTTTCGTTTCAACGGGTTGTTTTTCGTCAACTCGACTCTAGCCAGCGACATTGCAAAAAAACGGTTCTGAAACGAACGCCCTGAAACTTTGAAGGAAATCAATCGGCGGTTCGATTGATTTTCTTCAAAAGTCCACGTAAGGGGTCGTCAATAAATTTCCTTTAAAAGTCGACTTCCGGGCGGGCCGGGAATCACCAGGCGTATTCGAAGCCGACGCGGCCGGTATGCCCCTGCCGGCGCTCGCCGAACCTGCCCTCATAGGACGCGTACATGAAAACCTGGTCCGACACCCGCCAATTGACCAGGAGTTCCGGCGACGCCCAGAAGCCGGAAAGCAATTCCGGATCGACCTTGAACCTGCTGCCGAATATATTGTAGCCGCCGGAAAGGCCGTGGTCGAACATCATGCCGTAGCGGGCGCCCAGCTTGGCGGTGGCGAACAGGGGGCGCCTGCCCTGGCGCAGCAGCCTGGTCATGCTCAGGGTCAATCCACTTTCCACATAGAAGGAATTGTAGCGGTCCAGGTGGAGGTCGAGCGAACCAGCGCCCGATTCCCTGTAGCCGTCATGGACCAGGTATGCGCCGAACGCGTCGGCTCCCGCGCTCAGCCGCCAGTCGCCCCAATCGTACAACAGCGCGCCGCCCGCCAAACGGCCGTTGAAGCCCAGATTGTTGGTCGACCCGTTCGCGGTGCGGGTTACGGCATCGTAGACGATCGGCGTGTCCTGGTCGTAGTAATACACATTTCCGGGAATATGGATCCCGCGTTCGCTGTCGGCGTGCCCCCATCCGATGGAAAGCGAGCCGTCGGCGTACCATACGCCCTGGTTCACCGATCCGTACGCGCCGAGGGCGCCGATATCGGTTCTGAAGCTGCCGCCGCCGTTGATTTCATGACGCGAGACGTTGGCGAAAAGGCCGGCCGTCCAGCCGCCGAAATAGGTCTCCGCGCCCACGGTCACGCCGCCGGATTGCGAATGATAATCCCTGTCCCATCCGGCGATTTCGCGATTGAGCCAGCCGCCGGAACCCTCCGCCCAGACGGTGAAGGCTTCCCCGGGAATCCCGTTCAGCCATCCGGGGCTGTTGGGCATCGGTTTCGGATAGCCCTGGACCATGGAGGCGTCGTACTGCATCTCGTAGTTGAGGCGGTTGGCGGACAACCTGCGCCCGAGAGCGCCGTGCAGGTCGGCGGCCGCGACATGAATCGTCTCGGAACCGGCCGCAAGAATCACCGGGCTCATCTCCCGGGCGACCCGCGCCAACTCGGGCGTGGAAAGCCCTTCGAGCAATTGGTAAATCACCGATGAATCGCCGACGCCGGCGGCCAGCTCTTCGCCGAAAGCCCGGATCATGTCCGCGTAGGGCGAGCCGTAATCCCTGACATTGCGGTAGAGCGTGCCGGTCCGGGTGGATGTCAGGTACGCATAGGCCTTGTCGACGCGGAGCGCCGCATAGGCGGTGACTTCCAGCGGGGAATCGGCGTAGAGAGTCAACAGAGTTCCGTCAGCCCTCGCGGAATCCCGCTCCGCCTGTCGGTCCGGTTCGGTGGCGGCGTCGTAGGCGATCAGGTCGCCGGTATTGACGAGCGCGTAATAGATCTCTTCAACCGTGGCGTTTCTCGCTCCGGAAGCGAGGAGCGCTATCGCGCCCGATACGTGCGGCGCGGCCATGCTGGTGCCTTGCAATAATCCCTCCTCGGACTGATCAGTCCAGCCGGGGATCGCCGAGTTGATAAACTCGCCGGGCGCCAACAGGACCACCTTGGCGCTCAGGTTGGAAAAGGCCGAAATCGTCCCATCGGGACCGTACGAGCCGACCGCAAGGGCGAGCGCCTGCGCCGCCGGACTGGGGAGATAGTTGTTCGATCCCTCGTTCCCGGCCGCGAATACAGGCGTAACGCCGGCGGCGACCAGGGATTTCAACGCGGCGGCGGTGGCCGGCTCAAAACCTGTATCCGAGGCTTTGTAATACTCGCTGGAATCGCCGTAGCTTCCGTTCACCGCAACGATATTATACTGATCCGCGATAGCCGCGACTTTTTGGAGAAGAAAATCCGTTTCCAATATGTATCCGAGTCCCTCATTGCCGCCATTGGACACATACGACGCGCCGGTCATGAGGATCAACCCCGAGTCGGGCGCCATGGCGACGACCGTGCCGGCGACATGGGTGCCGTGACTTACATCCTCCTTTTGCGCAAGATTGACTCCCGACACGCCCGACATCCCCCAGATGCGCAAACCATCGTCCGTTGTCCCGAGATTATCCAGCATCCCGGCGTTGAATTTGCTGAAAGTGGTACTGTCGGCAATACCTTCATAGCTGACCCCGTAGCATGCTTCCTCGATGATGTTATTGATCAAATGGCTGTTGTAGGCATCAAAAGGCGTGTCCACCACCGCCACGGAAACGCCCTTGCCGGTGATGCCGACGGCGTGCAGTTTATCCGCGCCGGTCGCCTTGATCGAGTCCATGTAGGTCGAGCCGGTCCACAAGGGCGTGGCGGCCGATGCGCACTGGACCGCGGCAAGCAGCATGAATGCGGTCGCGCGCAGCATTCCACGAAATGACATGCGAAACCTCCCCCTGGAGCGCTTGTCCGATAACGTCTTGGGTCTATGGGGATTGCGGCGTCATTGCGACGCCGCGCCCCGTGACCGTAACTTGCCGGGACAAGCGTTTACGTTTCAAGAAAAATGCGGCGGATGCGTGTTTTACCTGAAGTTTTGCAAAATGGCGATTAAACAGCGGTTTGTTTGATTTCCTTCAAAAGTCCACAACTTGGGCATTCGGCGGTTTGAATGTCCAATTCGCAAAAGTGTGGTTTTTAATCCAATGCCATTCCAGTCTTTAAAATATGCAAAGCAGACGCGTCCACCCCGCATTCATCCGCCAACGCTCCGGCAATTTCATCCGGACGGGCAGTCCCGGCCAGCGAATTCATCACCTTCGCCAGCACCTTTCCGTCCGAGATTCGAAGCTCCCGCAGATAGGGGCGGATATCGACTCGACGCTCCGCCCCTGGAGCGCCGCGCCGCATGCATACGGATTCTTTCGCCAGAAGTTGATCGATCGCACCGGTCAATGTTGAAAGAACGTCCCTCGGCCAACCGGAAATCTCGTAGCGGAACTCTTTCGCCGTTCTTCCCTTTTTAACCGGGGGCAACGTCGTCACCTGGCGTATATCCAGCACGCCGCGGCAGGCGTAACGCAAACGATCGAGAATATCGGCATTTTCGATTCTCCTGGAGAATTCCATCTCGACCTCTTCGTGAAGCGAGGCGATGCCCACTCCCAACGCGTGCGGGAACACCAGCCGCGGCCGGGGGTTGAACCCCTGGGTCATCCGCACCGGCAAATCAGCCCGGCGCACCGCGCGCTCCCAAAACCGGATCAGATCGTGATGCGAATGGTACATCGCGGCGCCGGTTTTCCCATAGCGGACGGAATTCTTCTGGACAATGACGCCCTGATCATCCATGACCATAATGCCTTTTATCAACCTTGCGGCGCGGGAGGTTTCGATTTTCGCGAAATGGCGGTCGGCGGCATCGTCGCCATTTCGCGAAACTTCATTTATCCATCCAGCGCGGCCAGCTCGAAACTTTCGCCCGCCCGCACGGCGGCCACCGCCGCGACCGGGTTGGAGAACTGCCCGAAAACCCCCTTTCCCATTATGAACTCGCACGCTTCGGAAGCGGTCTCGGCGGTGAATTCCGAGACACGGCGGGAGCTTGGAACATGGTGCCCGTAGGTGGAAAGATGGATCAGCGTCCCGGGCGGAAGCGAGAAGGAGCGGACGTCGAGGCCATCCTCCCGGACGGTCCCCAGCCAGCCGATTTTCGCCTCCGGCTCGGCGACGGCGGCGATGCGGGGCGTGGAATGGCCGTCCTTTTCATAGTCCATCGCCAAAAGGGAAAGCGCGAGCGCATCCCGCGCCGGCATTCCCATGAGAATCTTTTCCGCGATGGGATCGGCGTGCGAACCGTTGGCTAGCACCGCCCTGCCCCGCGCGATGCGCGCGCAGTTATAGGCGGTATAGGGATTTTTCCCGCTATCTTTTTCAAACCCGGGCTTCGGCACGATGGCCACGCTCCTTCCGTCCGGGGCGATTTCAGCCCGGCGGTTGGGGAAACTGCGTGACGACACGCGATACAGCGCGGCCGCCCGCCCACCCGGGGTAACCGCCACAGCCACGATTCTGCCTAGATAGATTTGTTGCATCCGCTTCCCCCCTATTATTCCCCGGGGTTCCCCCCGGCCGCCGGCTTCGTCGATTTCGACAATTCATCCGCCCACTGGTGGAACAGGAAATACCGGTCGCGCGGCGTTCCATCCTTGAAGCCCCGGAAACACATTCTCGCCTCGATGTCGCGTCCAAGCTTGAGGTACACCTTGCCCAGGTTGAAATACACGAAATCATAACAGACCGTGCCTGGCCCGTTTTCGCCCGGAACCGTCCGCTTGCCGAAGGAGTTGTCCAGCGGAGGCAGATTTTCGGCGAACCAGGAGACGTCGGCCTCCTCCGCGACCGGATTCGGGGGATGATCGTCGCCGCTCCGCTTTTCGAGCGGCGTCAGGCACATGGACAACGCCACGACGGCTGCCTCGTAATTTCCCTCCACCGCGTGCATGATCCCGGTGAGATGCTGATCGATGTGGGCGTCGGCCCGGTTCCTTTTTTCCTGAATCTGCGAGACCTGCCGGCGAAGCATCGCGGACGATGCCTGGTCGTACTGAAACGCGCGCCCCAGACTTTCCGCCTGGCTTCTGAGCGTTTCCATTTCTATGGAGATCTGGCTTTCCACCGTAACCAGGGCGGTTTTCAAATCCGGATCGTCATTGAAAAACCGCTGCAGGAACGACAGCGCCTTGTGCCCGGAAATCGGGTCGGACCTATCCTCGAGTTTGGAGAAAGCGCTTTCCAGATTGGCGTTACCCCGCGCCATCGGGGGGGGGAGGAATTTGAGATGGTCGCGAAACGCCGCCCAATCCTTCTGGAGCATGTTCACCGCGAGCAGTTGCCGATCAAGGGCGTAACGGGGACCGAGATACCAGCGCCACATGGCGGCGCGGCGTTTGCCGGTCGCCTCCGCGAACAATTCTACGATCGGGCGGTAGCGCAAAGGTATGAGGAATGACGGAACGCCTTGTCTGGAAAGCGCCCAATCCCTGAACGCGGGGAAGTCGGGAACCGCATCCTGCCCGGGTTCCGCCCCCGATTGCGCCCAGCGCACATAATGGGCCACCAGCCCGGCAAGGACGCGCCGGGCGTGATGCGGGGATAAATCCTTCGCCGAAACGCCCTCCGGCGCCTCGAAGGCGGATGGAGCCACGCGCCTCGCCTCGTCGAGCGCGCCCTTGAAATTGACCGGAAACGCCGCTTGGTTGTACTCCAGCCAGGCGTCCGCGATTCCGGCGAGCAGGGCGCCGCGCGACGAACGCGTGGGAACGACGATGCAATTGATGGGATAGCGGACGCGCCGGTCCACCTCCATCTCGCGTTCCTGGATCGCGAAGGACCTTGCCCTGCTTTTGTCGTCCTCGTCGTGGTCCGCCATGGCCAGGCGGCGAATGTCGAGGCAATACCGGGGATCCCCGCTGCCGGGCGCGATGATCACCGACAGCGGGCCGTAGCGGCGCAGTTCGGTCCTCGAGAGGGAAACGTCCCCGCCCAGCACGATGTCCTGCCGCATTATCAAGCGAAACGCGTCCTCGACGTCCGAGTACGCGATATGCGAATCCTCGTCGTCGGCGCGCAGAATCGGCATCTGGGGCCGGGGAGGGATCGCCTCCTCGGAGGAACGCCCCAGCGTCCGCTGCATCGCCCCGAGGAGCCGCGCAAGGTCCAGAATCCGGTCGTCAAGACTGGTACCGGCCCAAAGAACCCGGAGTTCCCGGGTGTACTTCATCATTTCGTAGTTGGCGTTTTTCCAGAAATTGAACAATTCGCGCACCGCAGAGCGCCCGGCCGCCGCGGCGCCGAGCCTCTTGTCGGCGGCATCGAGGACTTTCCCGATCTGCTGCGCCGTGTTTACGAAATTCCGACGGTCGGTAAAGCTCATTTTATCGCGTTCGAGTTGATGCGACGAACCGGTGATGGTGCGGAACAGGTTAAACGCGTCCATCACCCCCTTGGCAAGGGAACCGGTGAGCCCGGTGGCCCTCAGGGCTTTCGGGACGCCGTCCATATAGGCGTTAAGCCTGTCGATCTGGCGTTGCAGATTCTCGGCGTAATCCACGTCGAGACAGTCGCGGTACATTTCCTGCAGCCATGGTTCGAAACTGTATACCCTGGCGGCGGCGTGGTTTCGACCGAAGGTCCTCGCCGCGTCGGCGAGCTGGCGGCGGAAAAGGGATTCCCGCTCGGGCGGCAGTTTCATCTCCGGCCCTTCGGGCGGTTCCGCCCCGCGTTCCTCGGCGTCAATCCAGGCGTGGTCTCGCCTGAGCAAGGCCGGGGTCGTGCCAAAGTTGATAAAAGCCGCGTCGTCGACGGAAAGAAAAATTGGCCGATCGGGAAAACTGCAGCCTCCGATCACCGCGTTTCGCATATAATCGAAGGCGTTGTTGGCTATGGTCCGCAAGATGGCCCAGCAACCGGACAACAGCGCGGGGTTCGCCGACACCGCCTTGAACGCCTTGCGCCTGGCCGCCAATTGCTTGGGGATCTGATCGAGGTAACCGCTCATTCCGCATCCCAAATAAACCGCTCGTTAACGCCGACGCCTTGCGCCGCAACCGCTTCCGCCAACCTGGTTGTCATCCGCGGATTCGTGAGCGGAGCGGGGATGCATCCGATTTAACCCGTGCACGCGCATAAGTCAAGAACCGAAGTCTTGCAAAGCGGGCATTCGAAACGCCAAATTCCGCTTTGCGCTAACCGTAACCTTTGCGGCACAGGAGTTTTCGATTACGGAAAATTTGCGGCACATCCGGTTTTCGGCGTGATGGAGTCATAAGAAAGACATGACGAAGGGACATGACGATTCATCATGTTCCCACCAGTCTGGAGGAGCATTCGTGAAGCGATTTGACCTTGAGG
>JAISXA010000147.1 GCA_031270685.1 Planctomycetota bacterium | reverse complement strand
GTGGTCGGCGACGCCGATTCCATCAGGGTGGTTCTCCTCGACGGCCGCGAACTGCCGGCCGAGCTTATCGGGACCGACCCGAGCACCGAAGTGGCGGTCATCAGGATCGACGCGGAGGATCTTCACGTCGCCACCGCCGGCGATTCGGATCTCGTCGAGGTCGGTGAAATCGTCCTGGCGGTCGGCAACCCGTTCGGCCTCAGTTCCACCGTGACCTCGGGGATCGTTTCCGCAAGCGGCCGGTCCGGCATGAATCTTACCGAGATCGAGGATTTCATTCAAACCGACGCCGCCATCAGCCCGGGGAACTCCGGAGGCCCTTTGGTCAACCTGAAAGGGGAGGTCATCGGCATCAACACCGCGATTCTGACGCCGCAGGCCAATGCCCAGGGCATCAGTTTCGCCGTTCCCATCAATATGGCGAGAACCATCATGCAGAGCCTGATCGCCCATAAAAAGGTCACCACGGCGTATTTGGGCGTCGAGACCCAGCGTCTCGAACAGGATCTCGCCGAATATTACGGCCTCCGGTCGGCGCGCGGCGCGCTTATCCGCTCCGTCGCCAGGGACAGCCCCGGCGACAAGGCCGGCCTCCGGCGCGGCGACATCGTGGTGCGCTGGGGCCGCCGTGAAATCGCCGACGACCAGCAGTTGCGGAACCTGGTGACCATGAGCCCTCCCGGCGAGCCGGTCGAGGTCGAGGTCATTCGGGAAGGCAAAAGCGTCCTCCTCGAGGTGACGCTGATACCGACTTCCGACGAGATTTTGGTGCGCGGCAGGGGAAACCGGCTGCTTCAGGAGCTTGGCGTCGCCATAACCGCGATCACCCCCGATCTTCTCGCGCGGATCGGGTACGAGCCCGACGCCGAAGGCGTTCTCGTCTCCGCCGTCGAGCCCGGCGGTCCGGGCCGGCAAATCGGCCTCATGCCGGGGAGCATCATCCTCAATATCGCGGGAAAGGACGTCCGGTCGCCGCAAGACCTGTTCATGGCGATCGGCGAATTGCCGGCGCGTTCGTCGTTCGACATCGTCTGGCGGACCGGCGGCTATCTTCGCCGCGCCAGGATTCGCGGAATGTAGAAAATTACCCTGCTCGGCCTTGCTCTTTGCCGGGCCATGGCATATAGTTTCAGTTTCACGGTTTGACAGGTGGGGATTTCACTCCGCCGGCTGGAGTCTTTCGGCGCGAGTCGGGGTTGCGAAAGCGGGAGGAAGCTGATGCGGCTGATTCTTCTTGGCCCTCCGGGGGCCGGCAAGGGCACTCAAGCCAAGTTCATCTGCGAAAAGTACGCGATTCCGCAGATCTCGACCGGCGACATGCTCCGCGCCGCCGTCAAGGCGGGCACGGAATTGGGCCGACGGGCAAAGGCGATAATGGATGCGGGCGGCCTCGTCTCCGACGAGCTGATCATCGGCCTGGTTGAACAGCGGATCGGCCAGCCCGACTGCGGGAACGGATTCCTGTTCGACGGCTTTCCCAGGACCATTCCGCAGGCTGAAGCGGTGGACAAGGCCGGGGTGAAAATCGACGCCATCGTCGAGATCAAGGTTCCCGACGCGGCCATCGTCGACAGAATGTCCGGCAGGCGAATCCACATGGCCTCCGGCCGAACCTATCACGTCGCGCACAATCCACCCAAGATCGAGAACAAGGACGACATTACCGGCGATCCCCTCATCCAGCGCGAGGACGACCGGGAGGAAACGGTGCTTAAACGGCTGGCGGAATATCACCGGATGACCGCGGTCCTCTCGCAATTTTACAAAAAAATGTCCGAATCGCGCGCGGAAGGCCCCGCATTCATCGCCATCGACGGCGCTCGGCCTATCGATCTGGTCTCGGCCGGGATCCTTGGCGCCCTCGATTCACTCCACCGCTGATCGATCGCGCTTCCGTTGTCCGCAAACCAGGGGCGCTTGCGCCCGCGCGCACGGTCGGGTGAATCCGCCCTGGAGACGCGCGGGGGTTTTAACGGGATCACGCCTGGTGGACTTTTGAAAGTTGACGCATGGGAGGGTTATAGTGCCAAAATCGGAAAGCGCCGCGGGACAAACGGCGACGGCGGCGAAAAGGGGGTGGCTTAATCCCCTGTACGCCATCGTTTTTTTGTCCGGCGCGGCCCTCATGGGCCTGGAAATGGCCGGCGCGCGGCTGGTTGAACCGCACTTCGGCTCGACCATCTACGTTTGGGGGTCGATCATCGGCGTATTCATGGGCGCGCTGTCCCTCGGCTACTGGTTGGGCGGACGGATCGCCGACCGCCACCCCAGGATCGGGACGCTTGGCGTCATCCTGCTTGTCGCCGCGATCCTCGCCATGCTCATCCCCCCGATCGCGCCGCACTTCTGCGTCTGGATGAACGCGGCGACGGGGATGGACGTCCGCTGGCGCACGCTCATCGCCTGCCTCGTCCTGTTCGCCCCGCCCTCCATCTGCATGGGCATGACCAGTCCCTTCTCGGTGAGGCTGGCCGCGGAACAGGTGACCGGGCTCGGCCGGGTCGCCGGCAACCTCTACGCCGTCTCCACCCTCGGCTCGATCGTCGGCACGCTCCTGGTGTCGTTCATTTTCGTCGAATTCATCGGCACCTCGGCCATCGTCTACGGCGTCGGCCTGGTTTTGGCGCTCGTGGCGGTCTACTGTTTTTTTCGGGGTGGCGGGGTCTTTAGGAAAGCCGGCCTGATCATCGCCGTCGGCGGCGCGATCGGGGGCTATTTCGGCTCGAAGACCCCGCTGACCTTCCCCGGCCCGAACGACGTGTTGCTCGACACCAGGGAATCGGCCTACCATTACATCACCATCATCGACGGCGCCAGCCAGATCTATCCCTTCCGCGATCCGGCCCGCCTCATGCTGTTCAACAACCTGATCGAAAGCGGCATTCTGCTCAACCCCGCCACCAGGGAATTGCCTCCGCCCCCGGCCGAGACCGCCTGCGGCTATGTGGATCTGCTGTCGCTCGGAATGGTGTTCACCGGGGAAGCCCCGAAAGACATGCTGATCATCGGCTGCGGCGGCGGCGTCGGACCGCGCATCTTCAAGGAGCGCTTCCCCGGGCGGGTCAGCTCCATCGACGTCGTGGACATCGACCCCTGGGTGTTCAAGTTGGCGGAAAAATGGTTCGGCTATCCGTTCGGCGCCGATCCGGTCATCAAGTCGCACGTCGAGGACGGGCGGCTGTTCGTGGAGCAGTCCCCTCCGGACAGGAAATGGGATTACATTATCATGGACGCCTACAGTTCGGGCGGGCGGATTCCCAAGCACCTCATCACCGGGGAGTTTTTCGCCACCGTCCGCTCCCGGCTCGCGCCGGGCGGCGTCATGCTGATCAATGTCATAAGCTCCTTCGAGAAGCCGGGAACCGGCATCGACCACAGCCGCCTGTTCCGGTCGGTGTACAAGACTCTTGAAAAAGTCTATGCCAGCGACAAGGAGGAAGGCGGCAATCTGTACGTGTTCCCCCGCACCCGCTCGGGACAGGGGGAAAACATCATCATGGTCGCCACCAATCCGGAGCTGGGGCGCTTCGGGCCGCTCGAGCTCGAGCGGCGCCACCGAGCGGTCAAAAACCGCCTGTTGTCCTACGTCGACCTGGACGATATCCTCCAGCGGCGGCTGGCGCGCAAGCCGGAGCTGTCGGATGTTCCGGTCCTCAGCGACGACTTTTGCCCCACGGACAGCATGGTCCACAGATAACGGAAGGCCGGCGGGAGAGAAATGCGCGTCCTTGTCACCGGCGGCGGCGGGTTCCTCGGATCGTATATCGTCGACGCGCTCCTGAGGCGGGGCGATGCGGTTCGCGTGGCGGGCAGAAGAAGCCACCCCCGCATCGACGCGCTGGGCGTGGAAACAGCCGTGGGCGACCTGTCGGACCCGAAGGCGGCGTCCGCCGCGGCGAAGGGTTGCGAAGCGGTGATTCACGCGGCCGGAGCGCCGGGAATATCCATCGCCGAGGACATCTATCGCAGGGCCAACGTCATCGCCACGCTCAATATGCTCGCGGCGGCGCGCGAACGCGGCGTGCGCCGCTTTGTCTATACCGGCACGGCTTCCGTGGTCTACGCCGGGAGGTCGATCGAAGGCGGGGACGAGTCCCTGCCCTATCCGGAACATTATCTCTCCGTCTACGCGAGAACCAAGGCCGAGGCGGAGCGGGCGGTGATCGCCGCGAATTCCGGGCATCTCGCGACCTGCGTCATCCGGCCGCACCTGATCTTCGGTCCGCGCGACACCCAGCTCATCCCCAAGCTGCTCGCGCGCGCGAGGACAGGCAGGATGCGGCGCATCGGCGACGGAACGAACCGCGTCAGCGTCAGCTATGTCGGGAACGTCGCCGACGCCCATTGCCTCGCCCTGGACGCGCTTTCGCCCGGCGGACCCGCGGCCGGACAGGTGTATTTCGTAAACGAGCCCGAACCGGTGAACTGCTGGGAGTTCATCAACCGCATCGTCGCCGGGGCCGGCTTTCCGCAAGTCGCCAAAAAACTGCCCCTATGGCTCGCCAATCTCGCCGGGTGGATGCTGGAAAACGCCTATCCGCTCCTCGGCCGCAAGTCCGACCCGCCCTTCACCCGCTTCCTCGTGTCGCAACTGGCGACCAGCCATTGGTTCAGGGTCGACAAAGCCCGCGCGGAGCTCGGATGGGAACCGGAGGTGAGCCTTGACCAAGGGGTGCGGTTGCTGTTGGACAGTTTGAACCAGGGCCAAATCACTTGATGCTTCGGGAAAAGATCGGCATCACCACCACCGTTCCGGTGGAAATCATTTACGCCGCCGGCAGGACGCCGGTCGACCTCAACAATATTTTCGTCGCCGACCCCGACGCGGCGGGCCTGGTGGCCTACGCGGAGGCCCGGGGGTTCCCGCAGTCCGCCTGCGCCTGGACCAAGGGGTTGTACGGCGTCGTGCACCGTTACGGCATAAGGGAGGTGGTCGGCGTCGTCGAGGGCGATTGCCGCAATACCTTCGCGCTGTGCGAAATCCTCGAAAGCGAGGGGATCAGGATCCGCAATTTCGGCTTTCCCTCCTCGCGGCGGGCGGAAGACCTGCGCCTGCGCATGGAGCGTTTCGCGACAGAGCTTGGCGCGACCCTGGCCCGCGCCGAGGAGGAGAAAAGGAAGCTCGACGACATCCGCCGCCTGGCGCTCCGGCTTTACGAACTCGCCGGCGACGGCGGTGTAGATTCCGGCGATCTGTTCGCCGGACTGTTGAACACTTCCGACTTTTTCGGCGAGCCTGAACGTTGCCGCCGGGAATTGGCCGCCGCGATCGAGAAAGCGGGGCGAAGCGCGTCCCGGCCGGAAGCGGATCCGGTGCGCCTTTCCTGCGCCGGCGTCCCGACCATTCTCACCGACCTGTGGACCGGCTTCGAAAAGCTTGGCGGCAGATTCGTGGATCACGAGGTTCCGAGGCAATTCGCGCTTCTGGATGGAATCGGCGCCGGAATGGTCGAGACCTACCTGCGCTACACCTATCCTTACGACGTTTTCAGGCGCATAGAGGACGTGAAAAAAGCGGCCGAAAAACGCGGGGTGCGAGGTATAATCCACTATGTCCAATCCTTTTGCCACCGGCAGATCGAGGATCGCCTGTGGCGCGAACGGGCCGGATTGCCGATTCTCACTCTGGAGGCGGACCGGCCGGGAAGAATGGACGAACGAACCCGGACCCGCATCGAGGCGTTCATGGAGAGGTTGACCCGGTGACGGCGCGGTTTATCACGCGAAAGACAGCGCATTATGGAACCGAAGCCGTCGCAGCCGTTCGCGATTTTTTCCGCAAGAAAAGAGGATGCGCGCGCGATCGCCGAACTGGCGGCGATGATT
This sequence comes from Planctomycetota bacterium, assembly GCA_031270685.1. GTDB lineage: Bacteria > Planctomycetota > SZUA-567 > SZUA-567 > SZUA-567 > JAIRTL01. The sequence continues at coordinate 6,934 of JAISXA010000147.1, read as the reverse complement.
GAAAGCGACCAGATTCGCGCGGCCGCCGCGGGATCGGCGCGGTACGCGGCGATATTGAGGGAGTTCGAGAATCTTATTCTTGCCCGGGAGCGGAACCGCTACTCGTTGGAAAACATCCTGGTCGCCAAGGTGGGCGGAAGGGCGATCGGCATGGTGCTGTCTTTCCCCGCCGACGACCAGCTGGAATTGGATCTGCACATCGCCGGGCATTTGCGCCGGCGGGGCATCGACGCGAAACTGCTCGCCCAGGAAGGCATCCCCGGGACTTACTACCTCTGCGACATCGGGGTGCTTCCGCAATTCCGGCGCCGGGGGATCGGGGGCGCGCTTTTCGAAACCGCCCTTATTCGGGCGCGCAGGTTCGGGTTCAAACGCGCCAGTTTGCTCGCCGACCGGACCAGGACGGGGGTGGAGGCTTTTTTCGGCAGCATGGGATGGGTGCAGGCCGAGGAAAGCGAAATACGCCTCATGGATGTCGGCTATCGCCGCCTGGTCAAGGAACTCTGACCTTCTCGGGCGGGAATGACGGCCGCGTCCATAAAAACAAGGGGGTAACATGGTTGTCCGGCCCCGCGGGCGGCCATGGTTTTCAAACGCGCCGCCGGCGCATCATGACGAGGGGTGTAGCATCTTTCATAGAGGAGAATCGCATGGGCGTTTACGAACGCTACCGCAACGTCGATTATGCCCTTCCCAAGACCTACCGGTCGTGGGATCTTTTCGGCGCCGGGCTGGAAAACCTCGGCCGCGACCGCCAGGCGGTTGAACTGCCGTTGCGCGACCCGAATCCGGACGAAGTGCTGCTCCGCGTCGACGCCTTGGGCCTCTGCTTCTCCGACGCCAAGCTGATCTGGGCCGGACCGGACCATCCCCGCATCCCCGGCCGCGATCTCGCCAACGATCCAACCGTCGCCGGGCACGAGGCGGCCTTGACCGTGGTCAAGGCCGGTTCCAACTGGAAGAACCGGTTCCCGGTCGGCGGGCGCTACATCATTCAGGCCGACATCAAGATCGGCGGCGTCCAGAAGGCGTTCGGGTACGTGCAACGCGGCGCGATGGCCCAGTATGCCTACGCCGGGCCGTGGGTTCTCGACGGCGACGGCGTCTGCTACCTTATTCCGATGCGGGACCATACGGGCTATGTCGAAGCCGCCCTCGTCGAGCCGTGGGCCTGCGTCGAAGCCGCCTATGATCTCAAGGAGCGCACCGCCCCCGTCGCCGGCGGCAAGGCGCTGGTCGTTTTCGCCTCGCCCGGCGCCGAAGCCGATTTCTCCGGCGTCTATTCCGCTCCGCCCGCGAAGCTGACCGCGTTCGGCGCCGCCGGCCGGGATCTCTCCGCCTTCGGCATCGCGGGAGACGTCCGGGGCGAAGCCGCCCCCGAACTGGTCAAGGCCGCCGCCGAAGCGGCCGGCGGTTTCGACGACATCTTCCTGGTCGGTGCGGCGGACGCGGCGCTTATCGAAGCTTGCGATGTCGCGCTTGCCGCGGGCGGCATCCTTTGTTTCCTCGCTTCCGGCGCCATCCCCGGCAAGGCGGCGCTCGACATCGGTCGCGCCCACTACCATCTCACCCGCTACGTCGGTTCCGGCAAGGCGCGGGCGAAAGACGCCTATGGGCAAAACGTCCGCACCGAACTCAAGGCGGGCGGGCGCGCCTGGATGGTCGGCGCCGCCGGGCCGATGGGGCAGATGCACGTCCAGCGGGCGCTGGAACTGGAAAATCCGCCCGCCGGGCTCTACTGCACCGATCTTTCGCAGGAGCGCCTCGACTACATGGCCGGCCGGCTCAAGCATCTCGCGGAAAAGAAGGGCGTGGAATTAGTCGTTGCCAACGTCGGCGGCATGAACGACCTCGACGACCGCCTGAACGCTTTCACCGGGAACGGCGGCTTCGACGACATCTACGTCCACGCGCCGGTTCCGGCGCTCGTGGAGCACGCGGCCGGATTCCTCGGCGACCGGTCGGTGTTCAATATCTTCGCCGGCGTCGGCATCGGAACCAAGGCCAAGTTGTCGCCGGACATTTTCTGCCGCCGGCATACGCGCCTCGTCGGATCCTCCGGATCCTCGATGGACGACATCGTGAACACGCTCGGGAAGATGGAGGCGGGCAGGCTGGCGACGCGGATGAGCCTCGCCGCGATCGGGGGCATCGGGGCGGTCTGGGACGGCGTCAAGGGGGTGAAGGAAAACCGCTTCCCCGGCAAGACCGCCATTCTGCCGCAGCTTGACGGCATCCCGCTGACCGGCCTCAACCGCCTTTCCGACGTTTCCCCCGAGGCGACGGACAGGATGGAACCGGGATGCGTTTGGACCAACGACGCGGAGAAGCTAGTCCTGGAAAAGTTCTTGAAAATTTGAATTGAGCTTTTGCGAATTGGGCATTCAAACCGCCGAATGCCCAATTTGTAAAAATCACGATCCTTGCGGCGCAGGCGTTTTTGATTTTTGCAAAATTTCAATTTGCAGGGAATCGGGTCGGGGTTGGGGGAAGTCGAATTTCCGCACTTCAAGCCGGCCCCGGCTCAACAGGCCGTAATATCCATCCTGCCACGCGGGAACGGCGACCAGCCTCCCGGTCCGGCCGGCCGCGGTGACGCCGCGCTCGAAAGGCGCGTGAATATGGCCGCACAGGACAAGGTCGGCGCCGAGGGCGATCTCCTTTTTCATCGCCGCTTCGGCGAATTGCGCGCCGGGATTTCGCGGCGGGCGGCCGCGCGGGCCGCTGTTTTGCGCTTTCGCGGCGAGGTACGCGGCCAGGGACCATGGCAGGCATTTCAGCGCGCGCTGTCCGAGCGGCCCGGTGAGAAGCCAGCGGAAGGCCATGAACATCCGCTGATCGAGGCACAGCGAATCGCCGTGAATGCAACTGACGCTTGTCCCCCGGGAATGGAAACGATAGCGAAGCCCGTGCGGCTCGATGCCGAAGTCCACCAGCCGGGAAACGGTGAAGCCGGAGCGGAAACGGAAAAAGCCGGGGAAGCGGGCCGTCGGATCGAGTCCAAGGCCCTCGCCGACCGCGAAATCCCTGTTTCCGGAGACGTGATGGATGTCCATGCCCCGCCCGGAAGCGGCCTTGAACAGGTTGAGCGCGGTAAAGTAGTCGCCCGCCACCAGGCTCCGTCGCTCGAACCAGAAATGAAACGCGTCGCCGAGGAGAATGAGCGTTCCGGCTTCGCCTTCCATCGCGGCGAGGAAGGCGGCGAGACGCTCGTTGTCGAACGCCGCCCGCTCCCGGATGCGGCGGCTGCGCGCATCCAGCGGGCGAAGGTGCATGTCGGCGAGGAGCAGGATGTTCTCGTTTTTCACCTTGACGGTCGCGGCCAACGGGAGATTCCGTTTTTCAATGGCAATGGTTGTCGAAAAATCTTAAACAGGGTAATCTTAAATGCATCTTTGAAGGAAATCAATCGAACCGCCGTTTGATTTCCCCGATAAGGCGATTTCGAGACGAAGGGACCGAAATGACCGACGAATCTCCGGCTGTAAACCGGCAAGGCGCCGAAGCCGCCCCGCCGCCCGCCGGACAGCCCCAACCCGCCTCCGATCTTCCCGAAGGCGTCGCCTGCTGCACTTACGGGGACTTCTCCAGGATACGGCTGACCGTCGCGGAAATCATCGCCGCCGAACCGCATCCCAACGCCGACAAGCTGATCAAGATCCGCATCAGGCTGGGCGAGCGCGAAAAACAGATCTGCGCCGGCATACGCGCCTATTACGAACCCGGGAGCCTGGTCGGCAGGCGCATCGTCGTGGTCGACAACCTTGAACCGCGCAAACTGCGCGGCGAAATCTCCCAGGGGATGTTGCTCGCCGCGCACGGACCGGACGACGCCATCTCCCTGGTGACGGTCGACAACCCCGCCTTCCCCTCCGGCGGCCAGGTTTCCTGAGGCGGACGACGCGATGGCAAAATCACGAGGACTCGGCCGCGGCCTTGACGCCCTCATGGCGGTGAGCAAGCCGAAGCGGTCGGAAGCCGCCGACGCCGCGCCGGCGTCGGCGCGCGAGGTGGATATCGGTCTGGTGCTGCCGTCCCCGTGGCAGCCGCGCCAGGCCTTCGACTCCGGCAAGCTGAATGAACTCGCCGGCTCCATACGCGAAAACGGCATGATCCAGCCCCTGGTGGTCAGGACGAAAGGCGACGGGTTCGAGGTCATCGCCGGCGAACGCCGCCTGCGCGCCGCGCGCGATGTCCTCGGGTGGAAGACCGTTCCGGTGATCGTCATGGATGCCGAGGACGCGAGGATGCGCGAACTCGCGCTGGTCGAGAATCTCCAGCGCGCCGATCTCAACGCGATGGAAATCGCGGAAGCCTACCGGGCACTCGCCGAATCCGAAGGCATGACGCATGAAAATATCGCCCGGCGCGTCGGCGTGTCCCGCGGGCAAGTCACCAATATGCTCCGCCTGCTCGAGCTCCCGGAGGAGGTCAAGCGCCTGGTGGCGGAAAACTCGCTTTCCGCCGGCTCCGCCCGCGCGATCCTGGGCATGAACAGTCCCTTGGCCCAGCTTCGACTCGCCAGACGCGCGGTGGAGGAAGGGCTTTCCACCCGCAAAATCGAGGAACTCGCCGCCGAACGCAAGAGCGACGGCGGGCGCGACGCCAAACCGCCGATTCGCGCGGTCCCGCCCCACGTCGCCGATCTCGAGGACCGGTTGCTGCGATACTTCGGCACCAAGGTGACGGTCGACGACAAAAACGGCAAAGGCAGGATCGTCATCGAATACTATTCCGTGGACGACGCCGACCGGTTGCTCAAACGGATGGGATTGCCGGAGGAATAGGCGGCGGCGGAAAATCCGTTTGTATCCTTGGCGCGGCCTTTTGAAGGAAAGCAATCGAACCTACGATTGATTTTTGCAAAGTGGCGATTGGCGATTTAATCTCCAAAACTTCAGTCAATATCCATATTTCCGTTATTGCATAGTTGACATGGAAGTCGCGGCGCGTAAAATATTTTTCCCTAATGTGGACTTTTGGAGAAAATCAAACAAACCGCCGTTTGATTCTCTCCAAAGTTTCTTGGGTTTGCATTTTGCGTCGGGAATTATTGCAAGGTCGGCGGTATCGCCCGACAGGACGGAAAATCAACCCATTGGTCCGTAAGCAGTAACATCTTTGGAGGAAGTCGTGCGGTGGTTGGCCCGATTTCCTCCAAAAGGCAACCTAATGAAGGGCCCGCTTAGCTCAGCTGGTAGAGCAACTGACTCTTAATCAGTAGGTCCTGGGTTCGAATCCCGGAGCGGGTACCATGTTCGTTTGCCCCTGTTTGCCCTTGTGGCACAGGGGTTTTTTCATTTTCTGGCTTAACCTTAATGTTATGGTTTCTACCCTTTCCTGGCTCCTTGTAAGTCCTTATTTCTCCGTCGAAATCCGGGGCGTTTGTGTACAAATCTGTGTACATTTTTTCGCCCTCAATTCTGGTGTTACCATTAAAAATTTCCATTGGCACGACTGCCTCATTATTGTTTTCTTCGGCGATTATGGCCTCCAATTCCACCGATATTTGGGTGTCCGTTTCTGTGTCCACCCCGGTTTCCGCTGAAATACCCACATCGTCGCCAAAGGTTCCTGTAGCTGCAACTGCTTCTTTATTATTCTCCCTGCTGTTGGCCGCGATCGCAGGCAACTTCGCCAGGGCCTCCGCTTTCCCTTCGACCAAAACATGGGTATAGATATTAGCCGTCAACTTCGGGTCGCTGTGCCGCATCAGCTTTTGCGCCGTCGCCAGCGGAACGCGGGCTTGATTGAGAAGGGTTGCGAAGGTGTGGCGCAAGCCGTGGAAGTCGTAGACAAGGCCGTATTCGTCCCTGGTGATCAGTTCGTTGTTCGCGTCGCGCTTCACAAGGATTCCCGCCGCCTCAAGGTCAACGCGGATCATTTCCGCGCCCTTGTCTTTCCACATTCCAGGGAATGCTTTCGCGTTTGGCAGGAACAGCGCCATCCGTTTTCTAAGGTCAGCCGCCAGTTCGGGGCGAAGAGGCAAAGTGTCTTTCTGTCCGTTTTTGGCATATGCCGCTTCGATGGTGACTGTGACAGGGTCCGCGCGGAATTCGAACGACGCCCGCAACAGGGAATGCAATTCGCTCCAGCGGAAGCCGGTATCGACGGCGGAGCGATACAGCAGGGCGCGATCCGGGCCGGTCATGCCGTGGTGTTTCTCTCCCGATTCCGCCGCCGCCAGCAGCAAACCAAGCTCTTCGACAGTGTACGGGTGCCGCTCGACGCGACGATCCGCCTTCTCGTTCAACAGCGGGACATGCTTGAAAGGGTTTTCGGGTATTCGCCTTTCTCTCGCAAGCCAATTGCAAAACGCCTTCCCCGCCCGGATATGATGGTTGATGGTCGCCGCCGCCTTCCTCGCAACCTTGCGGTCGGCAATCCAGCGGGCCAAGTCGGTGGCGCAAATGTCGCTCAAATGGTTCCAGCGGCAATCGCCGCCGATACGCTTCAAGTCCGCCGCAAATTCTCGTATATGCCGGGCGCTATCTCCCTTCGCCTCCAGCGCCAGCCGCCAGTCTTTAAGATGCGCTTCCAGGGGCTTTCCTAGCGCCGCCCGTTCGCCGTCGATAATGCCCCACTTCGCCAGATTGTTGCGTACTCTGGCGGGTGCATTCTCGAGAAAACGGTTGGATTCGGCGTCCAACAAACTCCCCCCGGCCTGTCGAATGGAAATCAGCTTCCGGACGTTCCGCTCCAGTTCACTGGATGCGTTTTGATCGGTGAATCCAGCGAATCGTCGCAATATTCCGCGATGGTCCGCAACTTGAATCGTCCACTTGCCGATAGTGGTTCCACTAGTGCTTTTGCGCTTGAAAATAGCCATTATGGTAAGCCTCCCCTCTCGTAGTGTTGTGCCTATGTGTTGTTATAAATAATGCCCCAATGGCGGAGAAAGCAAGTCTTTTCACAAAAAGACCGATTATTTCCC
>JAISXA010000172.1 GCA_031270685.1 Planctomycetota bacterium | reverse complement strand
GCTGTACAACTACGTCGCCCGCACCAAGAAGATCGCCAAAAAGCGTATGCTCGGGGAAACCACGCCCTGCCCCGCCGGCCAGTTCGACCGCTCGCATCCGACGCTGCGCCACGTTCGGCGAATCGTCCGTGAGACGGCGGCGTGCCAGCGCGATGCGTATGTTGCGAAGACGGCGGGGTGAAAATGGCATGGATGATGTCCCGCGGGAGGATCGTATCGTTTTTTTCCGAGGATTCCGTATTTGCGGCATGTTCGCACCTGGCTATAATTGTCCGGTGATTCGGCGGAGTTCCACGGTGAGGGGTAAAGACATCTTGCTTGAGGAGGAAAAGTATGAGACTGAAATCGACGCGCAAGTGGCTGGTGGTCGTGGTATTGCTTCTGTGTCTGCCAGCCGGAGCGCTGGAATGGCGAACCGCCTGGAGCGCATCCGCCCAGAATCCCTATCCTGTGGGCTACCCCACCGGACAGCCGGATCTGAGCTTCGCGTTCCCCGATCCGGCCAAAGGCGCCAATGACCAGTCTTTCCGCATGGTCATGGCCCCCACCATTTGGGGTGAAAAGGTCCGCATCCGTTTCACCAACGCCTTCGGCGTCAAACCCGTGACTATCGACGGGGCCTATATCGGTCTGCATCGCGGCAGCGCTGCTGTGGTCGAGGGAACCAATCAGCCGATACGTTTCGGCAGTTCGGCCAAGCTTACCCTCCAGCCGGGCGAAACGGCATGGAGCGACGCGGTCGACCTTCCATTCGTGCGGCGGTTGTCGAGCGACTTCCTTTTCGGCCGCAAGCTGGCGGTCAGCTTCCACATCGCCGGCGAAAGCGGCCTCATGACTTGGCACGCGCTGGGCCAGAACACTTCCTACATCTCCAAGCCGAAAGCCGGAGTCACCGGCGACGACGACGGAGAACTATCATTCCCCTTCGGATCGTATTCGTGGTATTTCGTCGATGCGGTGGACATGTTGGCGCCTTCCGACACCCAGGTCATCGCTTGTTTCGGCGACTCCATCACCGACGGCGAATACAGCACCCTCAACGGCGACGACCGGTGGCCAGACATCCTCGCCAGGATCGCCAACGCCCGCTTTGGGAACAAGGTCGCTGTGATCAACGCCGCCATCTCCGGCAACGAAGTGGTGGGGCCGGTCGAACATTCGGCCGCCAAACCCTATAACGGCGGCCCGTCCGCCATCGATCGCATCGACCGCGACCTTCTGTCCCTATCCGGCGTCAACGCGATCATCTGGCTGGAAGGCATCAACGATCTGCGCACCGGCGGAAAAACCGCCGGACAGGTCGAAGCCGGCATGCGCCAGGTCGTAGACCACGTCAGGCGGACGCGGCCGGGCATCAGGATCTTCGCCGCCACGCTGGTTTCATCCCTGGATTCGACGATCGAGGGTTACGGCACCAGGGAGTTGGACGCCCAACGGCGCATTTTGAACGATTTCATCCGCACCACCGATATTTTCGACGGGGTGATCGATTTTGACTCCGCCACCTTCGACCCGAATACCGGCAAAATCAAGCCCGAGTATGGTCCGGACAGCGCCATCGGACGCGCCCCGGACTGGCTCCACCCCAACCGCGCCGGCTATCTCCGCATGGCGGAAGCCGTCAACCTCGACCAGGTGTTGGGATTGAGCGCCGCGAAATAAGGGCGGGACTTTCGGGGTGGCGTTTTGAAGTCGACTTTTACAGGAAATCGGGCTAACCACCGCCCGATTTCCTGTAAAGATTCAACCGCGTTCGTTTCAATGGGGTGTTTTTTCGTCAACTCTACTCGACCGGAGTGTGGTCCTTGATTCCGACCACCCACACCTTGAACTCGGTCTCGACCTCGGGATGCAGGCGCACGGAAACGCGGTGGACGCCGATAGTCTTGATCGGCTCCTCAAGGCGGATCATTGCGGGCTCGAGAACGATTCCCTCCTTGGCGAGCGCCCCGACGAGCTCCTTCACCTGGACGGAACCGTAGAGGACATCGCTTTCGGATACGCGTTCGTTGAGCGTGATGTCGATGGCGGCGATCTTCTCGGCCAGCATCCTGAAATCCTTGACGCGCTCGAGTTCGCGTGCGTGGCGCAGTTTTTTCGTGTTTTCGATTTGTTTCAGGTTGGCGGGCGTGACCTCGACCGCCAACCTGCGGGGCAACAGGAAGTTGCGGCCGTAGCCGTTGGCGACGCTCACCACGTCGCCGGTGTATCCGAGGTCCTTGACGTCCTCGCTCAACAACAGTTTCATCGGCATGATTCGCCTCCATTCAATGCTTTCGGAATTGACAAAGACGCTTGCACCTACTAGTACACAGTCAATCTTGTAATTTCAGGTACGAGTCGACTTCTACCGTAGAGGATATGGATCATAATACATAATTTACAACATTGACTATGTACTAGCGGCCGCTATAGCGCAGGAGCGCGAGGAAGCGGGCGCGCTTCACCGCGCGGGAGATCGCGCGCTGGTGCTTCGCGCAGTTGCCCAGGCGCTTGCGATCGAACAGCTTGCCCTGCGGACTCATGAATTTCTGCAGCGTGTTCACGTCCTTGTAATCGACGACTGACGGGGCGTCCTTCGCGCAGTACCGGCACCTACCGTTGCCGATATGGAAATCCTGCTTGTCCTTGCCGAAATCGGAACTCACGGATAATCTCCTCTAAAAACGAAGCTTGTAATAAATTAGTCAACGACGCGCCAAGCCCGGGGATCAGAAAGGAATGTCGTCGCCCGCCGGCGCGGAGGACGAACCCAGATCCTCGAATGCGTCGTTCGCCTTTGTCGGCGGCGGCGGCTGGCGCTCGGTATAACGCTGGCGCCGTCCGGAGTCGCGGGATTCGTCACCGTTATCCAACCGCCCGCTGTCGAAACGGCCGCTGGATCCGGAACCGCCTTCGCCGCGACTGCCCAAGAACTGGACATTCTGCACGTAGACCTTGACGCGGCTGCGGCGCTCACCAGTTTCCTTGTCCTGCCACTGATCCTCGATGAGCCGCCCCTCGACCAGCACCGGCCTGCCCTTGCTGAGATACTCGCTGCAAGTTTCAGCCTGGCGGTCCCAGACCGTACAGTCGATGAACAGCGTTTCTTCCTTCCTCTCGCTGCCGCTTTTCCCCCTGACGGTGGTCACCGCCAGACGGAGGTCGGCAACCGCCGTGCCTTGCGGCGTATACCGGAGTTCGGGATCGCGGGTCAGATTGCCGATAAGAATGACGCGGTTGAAACCGGCCATGCTGTTCTCCTTTCATTTAGCAATGCGTGTTTCCGTGACCTTCTGTGATGACGCGTTCATGTCGCCATCCGGAAGCGGCGCCCAGCGCCGGAGCAAGCACAAAATCCGACGTCTATTCTCCTCCTTCTCCAGGCCCGTCGGAATCGCTCTTATCGCGTGAACCAAGTGTTTGCGGTTCGATGCCGTCCTCGTCGGCGAGGATTAGGACCCGAAGCACGTTCTCGTTGAGCGCGCACTGGCGCTCCATCTTCGCGATCGCCTGCGTATCGGAATTGAAGTGCACCAACAAGAACGTGCCCCGCTTGATTTTGTTGATTTCGTGAGCGAGACGCCGATCATCCCACTTCACCGCCTTGACTATCTCCGCGCCGTGCCTTGTCAAACAGCCAAGGCATTCGCCTTCCATCCTGGCATAGTCCTCCTTCGCCTTGGCGCTGTCGACGATGAACATCGCTTCGTAAAGTTTCGTCACACCTGTTCCTCCGATAATATGCCAACGCTTTTATAATGGTTGATGATCATTTTTCCGCCGCGTCCGCTCCGTCGCCCGCGGCCATGCCGTTATACCGGTCGCTGGCACTCGAAATCCCTTTCCCGATCCACAACTCCAAAGCCTCCGCCGCCACTTCCGCGGTCTTGTCCACAACCGGCAACTCGTCGGCGCCGAACCGGGCAAGCACGTAATCGGTGCGATCCATGACTTCCGGCGGTAGTCCGATGCCCAGCCGCAACCTGGGATATCCTCCGCCGCCCAATGCTTTCGCGATATCGGACAGGCCGTTATGGCCGCCCGCCGAACCCGAGGATCGGAACCGCAGCTTTCCGAGCGGAAGGTTGACGTCGTCCGCGACGACCATAAGGCCCGGCCAAACGCAGACGGGACCGTTCGTTGCGGCTTCCGCCGATTGCTCCCGGATCGCCTCGCGGATTTCTCCAAACCAGCCTAACCAGGAGGCAAGCGCCTGTCCGGAACGGTTCATATATGTTTGCGGCTTTAGCAGGTAGACTCTTTGCCCCGCCTGACGCCCTTCGGCCGACTGCATCGATTTTTCCCGATGGAACCGCGTGGCGCCGATTCGCGCCGCAAGGGAATCGAGCGCCATCCATCCGATATTGTGCCGGGTGCGCTCGTATTCCCGACCGGGATTGCCCAAACCAACGACAACCCTCATTTCTTCCCGCCATCCTCCGTAGACTTGGTTTCGCGCTCCTTTTCGCCGATGACTTCGGGAGCGGTGGGCGTCTCGCCGGCATCCGCCACAGGTTCCTCTTCCCCGGCAGGCTGGTGGCAGGACACTACTGCCGGATTGCCGTGAAAGACGTAGGTCACGCCTTTGATCCGGGGGAGATCCTCGGCGTACAAAATGCCACCAAGTTGAAGTGTGGAAATATCGACGACAATCGCCTCCGGCATATCGCCGGGGAGGCAGCGGACGGCGATTTGATAGAGATCCTGTTCAATCATGCCGCCAACCTTGGTTCCGGGCGCCTCGCCCTTGAGTTCGATCATGAGATCAACCTCAATGACTTCCTTGTCGCTGATGCCGCGGAAATCGGCGTGAAGAATTTCATGGTCGTAGGTGCCGTGCTGCACGGCCTTGAGAAGCACCTTTTTCAGTGACCCGTCGATATCGAGATCGATAATGCGTTCGCCGGACTTGAGAATGCGCTGGAACTCCTTGAGATCAATTTTGACATTGACGTTTTCGGCCATTCCCTTGCCGTAGACGACGCCGGGAATAAACCCCGCCTTGCGCATCCCGAACGCGCGGTACTTGCCTTTGCCTTCCCGTTTTTTCACTTTAAGCGCTTCCGCCACGGTAATCCTCCAATCAATATAATAACGCCCCGCCGGATCTGACGCGAGTCCGTTCGCCGGTTCGCCCGATAATCGCTACACGAACAAGAGGCTGATGCTCTTGTTGCGATGAATCCTGCCGATGGCGTCGCCGAGCAGATCGGCGACGGAAATAACCGTAAGGTTCAATTCCGGCGGTACGCACGCCTGGGGAGGCACGGTATCGGTGACGATGACTTCGGTCGCGCCCGCCTCGAGCAGGCGTTCGAAAGCGTTGGACACGAAAAGCCCGTGCGTTGCCATGGCCCTGATGGTGCGCGCGCCGGAGTCGCGCGCCGCCTTCACCGCGGCGGCCATACTGCCGGCGGAAGTGATCATATCGTCGACGATGACGACGTCACGGTCGGCGATTTCGCCGATCACATAGCCGGTCTCGACGTCCTCGTCGGAAAGGCGTCGCTTTTCGGTCACCGCGATTCCGCACCCGATGCGCCTTGCGTACCGGTCGGCCATCTTGATGGATCCGACATCGGGGCTCATGACCACGCATTTGTCGAGCTTGATGCTTGTGAGATAGTCGATGAGGACTGGCGTGGAAAACAAATGATCCATCGGGATATCGAAAAAACCCTGAATCTGCGCGGCGTGGAGGTCCAGGCAGAGCACGCGGTTGACGCCGCTCGCCGCCAGAAGGTTCGCCACCAGTTTAGCGGTGATCGGCACCCTGCCCTCGTGCTTGCGATCCTGCCGCGCGTAGCCGAAATACGGGATGACGGCGGTTATCGAATGCGCGCTCGCGCGGCGGAGCGCATCGACGATGATCAGCAGTTCCATAAGGTTTTCGTTGACCGGCGGGCTGGTCGGCTGAACGATGAAAGCGTCAATGCCCCGGACATCGTCGAGAATGCGGATCTTCGTCTCCGTGTCGGGAAACCGTTGGATATCGATGCGCCCGGGGGCGACGCCGAGACGGCGGCAAACCGCGTAACCCAATTCCCGGTGCGCATTGCCGATGAATACGCGCACCGGATTCCCGTCGTAGTTGTATACCCGGGTGTGTCCCATATTCATTTCGCTCGGCTTTCCCTGATCGCCAACGCCTTTTCCGCCTCTCCCAACTCGGCGGGCGTATTCACTCCCGTTCCCTCGAGAGGATCGGCCGCAAGGATCGCCTCCACGCGCCCGCCTTCCGAAATAAGAACGTCAACGACATCCGTCAAATAGTATTCGCCCTGGGCATTGTCGTTTTTAATCTTCTCCAAGGCGTTCCACAGAAACCGGGGGGCGAAGCAGTACACGCCCGCGTTTCCTTCCCCGATCCGGCGTTCCTCCGGGGTCGCATCCTTGTATTCGACGATTCGCAGAACATTGCTCGCGGAATCGCGCACCACCCGCCCGAAACGGCTGTCCGGAGTCACCGGCACGGCGAGAAACACCGCAGCCGCTCCAAACGCCGCCCGCGCCTCGATCAAACAGCGATAGGTCGCGGCGGTTACCAACGGCATATCGCCATAGGTGACGATAATGTTTTCGACATTTCCCGGAAACACACCGCGGGCACACCTTACGGCATGCCCGGTTCCGAGTTGAGGCGACTGCTCAACCCAGCGAACTCCAGTCGGCAGCGTGGAAACAACGTCATCCTTGCGGTAGCCCACCACCACAACGACGTCGTCGACCCCCGCTTCCGAAAGTGCGCCGAGCACCCATTCGATCAAGGGTTTTCCCCTTGCCTCGAAAAGGACCTTGGGGCGGTCGCCCCCCATCCGGGTGCCCTTGCCGGCGGCAAGGACGCAAGCTTGGATGCCGGGCATCGCTCTCCGGATCCGTTTGAAAACGGATCCCGCACCATATGGAACCGGTCCGCAAACAAAAAATAAAAACATCCCAACCTCCCTGGGGGGGCCGGCATGTTGCCGAATAGATTACTCCAAACCGCGACCGGAGTCAAGCGGTAATAATGCTCGGAATTATTTTCGGTTCGACTCCTGTACGGCTTGGTGAAGTCTTTGACTCATCTTCGATCGTGACTCGATTCCACTTACAGCCCCGCCTTGACGAAACACTGGGGGCGCTCGCCCCGGCTCAGGTGATGCCGCACGCATTTGCAGCACACCCCATGGCGCGGGCAGCCCGTATAGGAGCAGGCGCATTGCCGCTTGTTATCCGCCGTGTTCGGGCACGATGGAAAGCCGTTGGCCATGATTTCCTCCTTGCGTTGTTCCGGTTCGCACAATAAAAGAGTAAGGATTGCTTTGCGCTTTGTAAATATCGGAGGAAGACTATGAACCTGAAGGATCTCCGCGATGAGGTGTTCGAGGCCAATCTGCGCTTGGTGGACGAACATCTCGTGATTCTCGCCTGGGGCAACGCCAGCGGCATCGACCGCGACCAGGGCGTGTTTCTGATCAAGCCGTCCGGAGTGTCCTACGCGGAACTCGAACCCGGGCGCCTGGTCGCCGTCGACCTGGACGGAAAAGTGGCGGAGGGGACCTTGAACCCGAGTTCGGACACCGCCACCCACCTGGAGCTGTACAAGGCATGGCCCGAAATCGGCGGCATCGTGCATACTCATTCCACCTATGCCGCCTCCTTCGCGCAGGCCTGCCGCCCCATTCCCTGCTACGGAACCACCCACTGCGATTTCTGTCCCGGCGACATCCCTTGCGTCAGGGCCCTCACCAAGGAGGAAGTCGAGGAAGCGTACGAGAAAAACACCGGCACCGCCATTATCGAGGACTACAAAAACAACAACCGCTCCCCGGTCGAATATCCGGGCGTGATCCTTTCGCGTCACGGTCCCTTCACCTGGGGCAAGAACGCCCATAAGGCGGTGGAGAACGCGGTGATTCTTGAACGCCTCGCCCAGATGGCGCTTCTCACCCGGCGGATAAACCCGGAGATCGGCCCGATCCCGGAGCATATTCTGAACAAGCACCATATGCGCAAACACGGTCCCAACGCATATTACGGACAGAAGTGCGCAAATTCCATATAGACTACTGCTCTGTGAAATCTAAACGGGCTACGAACTCCGTACTTTGCTCTTTCAGTCTACCCAGGGCGTCCTTGCGATTTTTCGCCCAATTCGTACAATAGCGTCGGCGCCATGGGCGACGCGTCAGCGAAAGCGAGATGCATGGCGACACGTGAACAGGCACTCAAGGTTTTCGGGAAATACAATGCGTCCGAGTCGCTGCTTCGCCATGCGTTGGCGGTGGAAGCCGTCATGCGCCACTTCGCGGACATGTACGGCGAGGATGCCGAGTACTGGGGCGTCGTCGGCCTGCTTCATGACGTCGACTACGAGAAATATCCGGAACAACACTGCCGAATCGCTCCGGAACTTCTCAGAAACGAAGGCTACGATGAGGCTTTTATCCATGCCGTCGTCAGTCATGGTTACGGCCTGGTCACGAATGTCAAGCCTGAGTTGCGAATGGAAAAAGTGCTGTTCGCCGTCGACGAACTTACCGGCCTGATTTCCGCCGCCGCGCTTATGCGGCCGTCGAGGAGTGTGCTCGACCTGGAGGTGTCGTCGCTCAAGAAGAAGTGGAAAGACAAGAAGTTCGCGGCCGGCGTGAACCGGGAAGTGATCCGCAACGGCTGCGAAATGCTGGGCATGGAGTTGGAGGAGTTGATGCGGGAGACCATTCTCGCCATGCGAAAGGCGGCCGCCGACATCGACCTTGAATAACCGCGCGCAACCGCTTTTGCAATGGTCCGGTGGTGTTGCGATAAAAACTGAGCGGGCGGGTTTCTCGCGGTTACCGCCTCTCACCTCACCGTACGTGCCTTTTGCGGGGGGGGGCGCATCATCCAGATCCCGTCGCATGGAAACGGAAGCGGAGTCGCTCATCCGGGGGAAGAGTAGAGAAGCCGGCTGTCAAGCTTCCGGGAAACCAGGCGGCTGGAATGGGATTCGACTTCCCTTCGTTCCCGCGCCTGCTCGGCGCGGTAGGGTTCGGCGAGGTAGTGCATTACCGGAACCAGGCTCTGGTTCGGATTGCCGGAACCATCGTAGAAGTTGCAGATGATCGGCGCCTTCAGGTCTTTTTCCATGGCGGGAAAGATCGAAGAGGTCACCGTGCCTGGCATGCAGAACATCGGGCTGGCATTGACGACGGCCTTGGCGCCGTCGCGCTTGACGAAAAGCGCGGCGCGCCCCAGGGTGAGAATCGCTTCGCCCTCGAACTGCCATGGGAGGAATTTCCCGCCTTCCGCAATCACGTCCTTGATCGGGTGCTCGTGGCGGTCATGAAGCACGTCGGCGGCGAGTTCGTAATACATGCGCTCGATCCGGTTGAAGAACAGCCTGGTTTCGAGCCAGGTCCGGGCGCGGCGGAGGAGTCCGCGCAGGCCGGAGCGCTGCTCCTTCGCCAAAAGCGTCTGGAGATGGCTGGTATAGAACAGCCATTCCCCCATCGGCGCTAGCCACGCCTCACCGCCCAGTTCTTCGATGCGGCGACAAACGTCGTGGTTGAGGAAAGGATCGCTACGAACGTAGATCTCCCCGACGACGCCGACGAGGGGCCGTGGAGCCTTGAACTTCGGCAACACGGCGAGTTCCCGCGACGCCGCCTCGACAAGTATTCCCACCTCGTCCAGATTTCCGGCGGAAAACGCGGCTTCGATATCCCTGGTGTAGTTCTCCACCGTGAAATCAACCGACCCCTTGTCGATTTCATACGGCCGGGTGCGGTGCGTCAGTTTGCGCATGATGTCGGAAACCATCATGGCGTGGTACAGCTTTATCCTTGTTCCCGTGTCTATGCCCTCGTAGGCGTTTTCCGCCGTGGGCGACATGATCCGGATGCCCTTCCAGCCCTTTCGTTCGAATATCATGGCGTCGAGCTGGGCGTATTGCCCGAAGCGGCACGGCCCGCAAGCGGTGGGCATGAAAAAAATCACCCGCTCCGGAGGCACCTGGTCGCGTTCCATGGCCGCGAGCAGCGATCCGGTGGTGGACGGGCACGGAACGCATTCGCCGCCGCCGGTATTCTTGAGACCCAGCGCAAGGGTCGACGCGTCCTCGGTCAAACTCCTGGCGTCATAGCCGATGCTGCGGAACACCGCAGCGAAAAACCTGGTTCCCCAAGGCTCCATGGGGGGGATGTAGATCACCCTTCCGTCGCCCGGACCGGAAATCTTCTTTTCTTCCAAGCGCGACATTCTTTATCCCACTGCACCATGCTCCGCCAAACCTGCCTAATTTCAGGCGTAAGCTCTGAGATCGGCCGCTAATTGGCGACCGCCATGACCCGCTCCTTAAGCAGGCGCATGGCGGAAGGATAGTCATGGAATTCCCCATTCAATTTGAATAGGGGAAGCGTATCCATGATATGATGGGCAGCCATAACATCAGTGGAACCGTCATGACGCCAGCCGTCATGGAGGGAGACATGATATTCAAGATCATGTTCAGTATACTCGAAACCCATAAGCGCGAGTTTTTTCTTGGCCGCATCACACTTTCCGCATCCTGGCTTCGAATAAACGTGAATGGTCATCAACCTCCTCCTCTCTCGTGTTTGACCTTGAAGGAAACAAAAATACCGCCTCCGCTCGAAGCAAGCGGATAAAACATAAAACCAGCGTTCTAGAAACCTCTGCAGGTATGAGCGGAGAAGCGTTGTCCGTACCGAATACTTCAGGTTCGCTTCGCGTTCAACCGGTCAATCTACCATGATCAATTGTACCTTATAGCGCAATCTTAGTCAAGGTGAAAACTAAATACAGTAAAAATGATGCATAATACCACTATATATAGTTGGCAATATTTGTGGACTTTTGGAGGAAATCGGGCCGACCGCCGCCCGATTTCCTTTAAAGATTCAACCGCTTTCGTTTCAATGGGTTGTTTTTTTGTCAACTCGACCCAAACCGGCGACATTGCAAAAAAAACATTTCTGAAACGAACGCCCTGAAACTTTAAAGGAAATCAATCGGCGGTTCGATAGATTTCCTTTAAAAGTCAACTTTATCCGCCCCGCGTCATTTCCCGAAAAGGAATCTGGCGAAGTCCAAAAGCTGCCGCATCTTCCTCGCGTACTCGGCGGCGCTGGTCTCGCCCGCGGTCACCTTGCCGTGGCTGGTTCCGAGCAGGACGAGAAGCGCCATAACCTCGTTGTCGCCGCCTCCCGGCACGGCCGGCGAAGCGATGGGCGAAGGCTGGGCCGGCGGTTCCGCCTCCATGCCCCGCTTTCGCGGCTTCCGCTTGGTCGCCATCCAGCCGGGATACACCTTTTCCCAATTCTCCGGCTCCCGCCGTAAATCCGCGACCGTCACCCCGAAGAACGCGGCGATCTGGTTCAGGCGGTTGTCGTCCGGGGTGCGGCCGCCCGATTCCCAGGGCGACCACTGCTGCGGGGGAATGCCGAAAGCGGCAGCGCATTTCTTCCCGCCGCCGTGGCCGGGATAGCGCATCTTGCGCTGTTCGGAAATGTTGTAGGCGATTATTTCCTTTTCTTCCCTGGTCAGCCGTCCCATGCCCGCAACCTCCTCCTCCCACAACACGTCCCAAAAGGGCGCCGTTCCTAACTTCGAAGGTGACAAGCTGCCGCAAAGGGGAGATGCGATTCGAGTCAATACCTACCGAATTCACTGTCGTCGAGTATGATTTTCTGCGTGGGTCGTATGACTTGGTCCTCGTCCCGAAGCGCCTTTGCGACGGCGGTTCCGCCGCGGCGCTCAATGAATCCGGAATCGCCGATGTCGTCTTGCCGCCCGTGAAAACCCCAAGCCGAACCAGCGTCGGGTCCCGTTTTCGCGTGCGCCGTCGACTCGGGCGGATTGACGGTTTCGTTTGGCGTCGATGAGACCAGTTTTTCGATCTTCCAACGCCGTCCGAGATCCTCCCTGTTGACGGCGGGCATCGGGTCCGGCGCCTCCGGCGGCATTATGCCGCTCCCCGAGAACCGGCGGGTTGGCCCCGGCCCGCTTTTCGCCGTCGCTCCGGAAAACCTGCGGCGATCATCCGCCTTCATCTCCATGGTAATGGAATCGAGCAGGCCCCGGATGTCCGCGACCCGGGTGGCTAGATTGCGCGCGGCGGCGGCGGTATTTTCCGCCGCGTTCATGGTGTTGTGGGTCATGGAATCCAGCTGGCGGAGTTCGATGTCGGCTTTCTGGATGCCTTCGGACTGATCGAGCGACGCGGCGGTCGCCGAGGCGGTGGAGTCGGCCATGTGGATCGCGTCCTGAACGATGTTTTTCAGCATGTCCTCGAGGCGATTAATGTAGGAACCGGCGTTGCCTATGCGTTCAGTGACGTCTTCAACCATGTTCGCGGTGTCCTTTGCCGCCTTGGCGCTCCGTCCGGAGAGGTTCCGTACCTCGCCCGCGACCACCGCGAACCCTTTGCCCTGAGGTCCGGCGCGCGCGGCCTCGACGGCGGCGTTAAGTGCGAGCAGGTTGGTTTGAAACGCAATATCGTCAATGAACTTGACGATGCGGGCAATGCGCACCCCCGCCTCCTGAACATCGTTCATGGCGGATAGCGCGCCGACGATTTCGGAACCCGAGCGCTCGGCCGCCTCGCGCGCCTTCACCGCCAGTTGCGTTCCCAGCGACGCGGCGTTGGAACTGCCTTGGCTTTTCGCATTGATTTCGCCGAGCGACGCGGTGATCGCGGAAAGGGAGGTCGCCTGCTCGGTCGCCCCCTGCGAAAGAATGATCGAAGTGTCGGATATTGCCGCCGCTTGGCTTTCCAGCGCATGCACCGAATTGACGATTTTGTCGATCGTTTTCGAGATGTTCACATCCTTGGTTACGTCGCGCAGGTAGAGGAATCTGCCCTTTTCCCCTTCCGCCCCGTGGAGTTCGAGCGGATAGGAGTCGATATGGTATTCCCGATCCGAGAATTTGGTCGTCCCGGTTCCGGACCGGCCGGTGATGACGGGGTTCGCGTCCATGCCGTAGGCGTCGCCCCAAGTTACGCCAAGGAGTTTTTCGGCCTGGGCGTTCATCATTATGTAGCGGTCTTTTTCGTCAAGGATGATTATCGCCGCGTTCGATGCGTCGAGGACCGCCTTGCCGACCCGGCCGTAGAACCTCAGGGACCGTCTTCGCATATAGCAGGAGACGATCCCTGTCGCAAGGATGGCAACCAAGCCCGGGACGCCAGCGTAGAGGTCGGCCATGTTGTCCGCCGGGGCGTCGGCGACTGAGCCGTGAAAGAGCGGCACGAGAAAGGCGGCGGAGACCAGCGCTAAAATGCCGGCGACGATCGAGATGAACAACGCCCCGATTCCTGTCATCCTTGTAGCGTTCATTGAGAGCCCCCGAAGTTCCTCTTGCCGCCGCGTTTCGGCGATGCGGATTTTACTGCGATTCGAGCATGTCCAGTTCGTCCCCGTGGAGAAGCTTTTCAGCGTTGAGGATGATTTTCACCGAGTCGCCCATTTGACCGAGCCCCTCGACGAAGCGATGGGCGGCTCCTCGTTGAACCGAGGGCGGGGGGGAGATGTTTTCGGCGGGGATGTCCAGAACCTCGTTGACCGTGTCGACGATGACGCCCACCGGGATGTCGTTCATGCGGGTGATGATAACGCAGGTGCGTTCGTCGTAATCCCGTGCCGGCAACCCGAAACGCAACCGCAGGTCAATGGTCGGGATCACCTGTCCGCGAAGGTTGATAACCCCTTTGACAAAGTCGGGAAGATCGGGAACTCCGGTGATTTTCTGGATGCTGATGATTTCGGTGACGTGGCGAATCTCAATGGCGTAATCCTCATCGCCCAAATGGAAGGTGAGGTACCGGTCCTTTTGGGTATCCTCGTCTTCCTCTTCATCGCCCCAAAGATCATTGATCATGGATTGGCGCATCCCGTTTCCTCCAAAAAAAACGGCATAAAGGCGTTAGACCACGGCGCGGCCAGCAAGTTGGACGATCGCGCTGATGTCCAGGATCAATCCCACCTCCCCGTCGCCGAGGATGGTGCATCCCGACACGCCGCGCGACTTCTTCATCCAGCCGGTAAGTCCTTTGATGACCGTTTCCTGCTGGCCAAGGAGTTCGTCCGCGAAAAGGGCGACCGTTCCGCCGTATTCGCCCTCGACCACCATAAGTATGCCGTCTTCAAGACTGTTGTCTATATTCACGCGCCTGAACACTTCGTTAAGCATGACAATGGGTATGAGTTCATCGCGGAGCTTTATGATCGGCTGACCGTCCGGGGTGTGGAGGATCTGGTCAAGTTCCGGCTTGAGTGACTCCCTGATCGACAGCAACGGGATGATGTAGCGAGCCTCGCCCGCCCGCACCAACATTCCCTCGATAATGGCGAGAGTGAGGGGGATACGCAAGATGACGGCCATTCCCTCCCCGGGGCGGGTCCGGATGTCGATTTTCCCCGACAGCTTTTCGATGTTCTTTTTCACCACGTCCATGCCGAACCCGCGCCCCGATATGTCGGTCACTTGCGCGGCGGTGGAAAACCCGGGCTCGAAAATCAGGTGATAGACCTGCTTGTCCGTCAGGTCCGAACCATCTCCGGAGACCAGCCCCTTGTCGATCGCTTTCTTGAGGATGCCGTCCCTGTCCAGTCCACGACCGTCGTCGGTGATGATGATCCAGACTTCGCCACCCTCGTGGCGGCCCTCGATCGTGACTCGGCCGGTTCCCGGCTTTCCCAGGCGTTCCCGTTCCTCCGGCGGTTCGATTCCGTGGTCGATGGCGTTTCTGATAATGTGCACCATCGGATCGGAAATGCGTTCGATGACCGTTCTGTCGACCTCGGTCTCCTCGCCCAGCAGGATCAGGTCGACCTGCTTGCCGGCCTTGATCGACAGGTCGTACACCAAGCGGATCATGCGCCTGAAAGTCGAGACCAGCGGAATCATGCGCACCGACATCGCCATGTCCTGCAGGGAGTTCGCGACCCGGCGAAGTTGGTGGACGGCGCGTTCAAGCGATTCGTTGTCCGCGTCGCTCACCACCGGATGGCGGGTGACCATGGCTTCGGCGATGATCAGTTCGCCCACCAGGTCGAGCATGGCGTCAAGCTTGTTAAGGTCGACGCGGATGTCGTTTCTCGGCGATACAGTAATTTTTTGGCCGGAGAGTCGTTTGGACTTATCGGGATCGGAGATCGTCTTGTCCGCTTTGAATTCCGTCTCGGCGACTTTCTCCCTCTCCCGCGCGTCTAACATGTCCCTGCGCACCGGGGTGGCGGCGAGATTGGGCTCGGCGACATCGGGGCGAACCGGCTTGCCCGCAGTTTCGTAGTTCGGATCGCCCATGACGATGCGGTTGGCGCGCCCTGCCGAGGCGAGGTTCTCCTGCACCGAGGGGCGGCCCCGAGGCTTCAGCCAATCCGAAGACGTTTCCGTCTCCTTTCCCTGCTCATCGTCGAAGAACGCCGGGGGGGGAGCCGAAAGCCTTTCCTTGGCGCCTGGTCCGAGTTGAAGCCCCGAACTTCTGTCCGAAGCGCTGATTCTCGTCGCGGTGGACCTGGTGTTGGTCGAGTCGTCCAGCATGGCGATGTAGGTGTCGGCGTCGGGAATGTCCCCGTTGCCGCCCATGCCGAGGTCGGCCATCGCCTGTTTGAGCACATCGATCATGCGCAGCAACACGTCGAAGGTCGCCGCATCCAGGCCGATGTCCTTGCCGATGATCGTTTCGACTTCCGATTCCATGCGATGGCTCAGGCGCTCCAGGTCTCGGAAGTTCATAAGGCCGCTGTTGCCCTTGAAGCTGTGCAGACAGCGAAGCGCTTCCTGCACCGCCTCGTTGCCCAATTCCGGGTGTTGTTCCGCCTGAAGGAGCGCCTGTTCGATTTCTTCGAGCAACTCGTTCGCCTCCGCGACGTAGCGCCCAAGGAATTCCGCGCTGTTTAGCTTGGAAGCAACGCCCTGGTTGTTTGCTCGGATGATCCTCGCGGTATCGGAGGATTCATGCACCCTTGGCTGCCTTTCCACGCCCTCGGTCTTCGAGCGGCGGACGGCTTTGGTTTTTTTGCCTACTTTGGGCCGTATCTCGGTGTTGCGGGAAATGCGCGTGGTTTTTGCCGCGGTGGACTTCTCTTCCTTTTCGGCGGACGCGGGCGGTGTGCGGACAACGCCGCCGGTCCGGTGTTTGCCGTGCTCAGGAATTTCCTCCCCGGTCGAGATGTCTACGGTCGTATCGTGTCGTTCGGGGGAGTTTTGCGCCTGGCGGATGGAGTGGAAAATCTCGTCTATAAGTTGATTGAATTCCACCGTGGCCGACTCGTCCCCGGATGTCCCTTCCTCCTCGATGTGGGTGGTGAACATCAAACGGAGAAAATCGACGGTGCGACAGAGTATCGCGATGGTGTCGTTGGGAATGACCCTGGTTGGCGTACGCCTGTATTGTTCCAGTAATGTTTCCGCTTCGTGGGTGAGCTTGGCGATGTCGTGCAATCCAACAAACCCGGCGCTTCCCTTAATTGAATGGAAATGCCGGAAAACCCTGTTTACAACCTCCATCCGTTCGGCTTCGTCCTCGAGGCGCGGATAGCCCACGAGCGACGGCTCGATGTCGTCGAGCAGGTCCGATGCCTCGGAAATGAAACTCTGGAGCAATTCCTGTGAAATCATAGTGTCGCAGCATTCTGTAGAAAGTCGCGGTCAAACCGATAAACACACACGGCACCGAAAGGTTCCGTCGGCGCCGGAGAGAAAAGCCGCCCCAAAACACCATCGGTATCATACTAATAGCCGAATCCATCCCTGTCAAGCAAGACCCTTTCCGCAGGATCGTTCGATTTAAGTTGGCCGCCCCTGTCTTATCCGTATACTATATATTCATTATACGGACTTGTCTCCGGGTCGCCAGCCCGATTGTAACTCATTGCGGAAATATGGCATTGATAATTGAGTCTGAAGTTTTGCAAAGTGGCGATTAAACCGTCAATCGTCACTTTGCAAAGGCGAAAACGCCTATGCCGCAAGGGTTGTGATTTTTATAAATTGGGCATTCGGCGGTTTGAATGCCCAATTTGCAAGTTGACTTTTGGTGGATTTTTGGAGAAAATCGGGTGGTGGTTGGCCCGATTTCCTCCAAAAGTCCACCTTTTGTCGTCATCGCTATTTACGGGAGACGGCGTCGGTTTCCGTTCCGTCAATGAAAAGATCGCCGTGTCCGCCTCTTTCCATTTCCCTGACGAAAGTCTCCCAGGCGTTGTCGATGCCGGGCGCGGCGTCCCGGTCGCTGGTCAGCTTCAAGTCCGGGTTGCGGGCGTCTTTCCAGCCGAGCCAGCTGATATGCTTGGCCGAGCCGCAATCCGTGCGGCGTGTGCCTTGACCGGCGGAACTGTCGAGTATGACCCGGGACTTGGGAAGATTCGCGATTGACTCCCGGTTATTTTTGGCGGCGCCCGTCACTCCCGCCACATCCGGGGGATAGATCCGAAGAATCCGCGCTGGGATCATTGGCTGGATGTCGCGCCACAAGTTGTCGGCGGTAATCGCCCCGGCTGCCCCGGAGCCGGAGAAATCGCCGGCGTACAGCGGAAAAGCGAACGCGGCAAGCGAAACCATACCGGCCGCCAAGCGAAAAACCGAATGTGAACGCATCGCCGTCCCCCATTTCGTCCCAAATCCTTCCCGCCTTACAAATTACCCGAATCGAAAGTTTCCTTTCACAAAAACGCTCCGCGTCATATGCCGGCCCGCGTTGAAAGTGGGTTCGATCCGGCACCAGGACCTTTCCTCTGCCGCGTCTTGACCGGATGGGCTGACCTATTGTAAACTTGCAAGCAGGTAGGGAACAGGCGTGGAGGTTTCCAATCCCCGCTCCTCGCTGGAAGCGGACAAGGTTTCAACCCGCCGGCCGTGAAGACGTCCCGCTAGCCGACGACGGGCAGGAGACGAGAATGTTCTTTCAGCGTTTCGCCGCATTCCTCCCAACGCTTCTTCTCTCTGCCTGCCTCGGCCTCGCCCCGTCATGTCCCGCCGGAGAAGGACAAAACCCGGCGCGAAGCGTTTCCATGCCCAAAACCGCGCGGGAAATCAAAGAATTGATGGGAGAGGGTTACTCCTATGTGGAAAAGGACGAATTGCTTATATGCCCATGAGCTCACCCACGCCTTGATACGGAAGGAATTCTCGGATGTGCCGGCATGGATGAACGAGGGACTCGCCACCATGATCGGCCACTCCCGGGTCGTCAACAGCCACCTGCTTTATGCAGGGAATTCAAGCCTTTCCCGGGTGAGCGCCACGCTGCACAAGGGCGAATTGCTTTCATTGTCCGATCTA
Source organism: Planctomycetota bacterium (assembly GCA_031270685.1). Lineage (GTDB taxonomy): Bacteria > Planctomycetota > SZUA-567 > SZUA-567 > SZUA-567 > JAIRTL01. The sequence goes on along the minus strand of JAISXA010000172.1, from coordinate 6,432 downwards.
TTCCGGTTGACTGGGACCGAATATGCCAGCCGGCGGAACAGTCTTCGCTACTACGACGCGAGCGAGCAGTTTTGCCGATTTCTCCATTCGCGCAATCAACTGAGGCTGCTTTACCACAGTTTTCGGGACAACCCCGGCAAGCGCCAGACAAATGAGGAAATCATGCGGAGGATCACCGGCTTCGACCCCGACAATCTAGAAAAGGCGTGGCATGTCTGGCTGCTGCGGCAGGAGTGAGAATGACGCCCGTCGCCCTCACCGTCCACTGAATGAACCTGGCCGCCTCTTGACCGGCTGGCCGCCCCATTGTAAACTTGCACCGATAGAGTTGGCGGTATGATATGAACCAAAGACCCATAGGTCAACGGCTGAAAACACCATAACCGCGGCATGGCGATGAAACCGCCCGGGAAGCGGGCATGGAGGAGCGGGAAAAATGGCAATCATGTATTACGAGAAGGACGTCGACCGTTCGGCGCTCGACGGAAAGACGATAGCGGTCATCGGCTACGGCTCGCAGGGGCATGCCCAGGCGCAGAACCTTCGCGATTCCGGGTTCGACGTCATTGTCGCGAACCGTCCGGGTTCCGTGAACGCCCGCCTCGCCGAGGAACACGGCTTCCGGGTGCACACCGCCGCCGAAGCTGCCGAAAAAGCCCAGGTCATCCAGATTTTACTGCCCGACCAGAGCCAGGCCGAAGTTTATAAAAACGACATCCTACCCCATCTGGGCGAAAACAAGGCGCTCATGTTCTCGCACGGCTTCAACATCCATTTCGGGCAGATCAACCCGCCCGCCGACGTGGACGTGGTGATGATCGCCCCCAAGGGCCCCGGGCACCTCGTCCGCTCGGAGTTCGAGAAGGGCGCGGGCGTCGCCTGTCTCATCGCCGTCCACAACGATCATTCCGGACAGGCCCGCCAGATCGGGCTCGCCTATGCCCTCGGCATCGGTGGCGCCCGCGCCGGCGTGATCGAAACCACGTTCAAGGAGGAAACGGAGACCGACCTCTTCGGAGAGCAGGCGGTTCTTTGCGGCGGCGTATCCGAATTGATCCGTTCCGCGTTCGAATTGTTGACGGCCAACGGCTACCAGCCAGAAATCGCCTACTTCGAGGTGCTGCACGAATTGAAGCTTATCGTCGACCTGTTCTACCAGGGAGGCATCAGTTACATGAACTACTCGGTTTCCGACACCGCCGAATACGGCGGCCACACCCGCGGCTCCAGGGTGGTCAACCAGGCCTCCCGCGAGGCCATGACCGAAATCCTGGCCGAAATACAGAACGGCTCCTTCGCCCGCGAATGGCTGTGCGAATGCCTGGTCAACACCCCGGTCCTAAAAAAGATGCGCGAGCGCGATCACGAACACCCCATCGAAACGGTCGGCAGAAAGCTGCGCCGGATGATGCGTTTCGTCAATCCCAAGGAAGTGTAAGCCCTTCGGGAGACATGCCCGCGGCGGTATGAAGGCGCGATCCGCCTTCGCGGCAATAATGAAACTCACAGCGCCACGCTGCTTTTGGATAATAATGGAGGAGAGACCATCATGCATTATGAAGACTCGCGGGTCGCCCTGCCGCAGGCGGAACCGGTGTACACGCTCGGCGCGAATCTACTCCTGCGCGGTTCGTTTCTCTGGATGTTCATCGGCCTCGCCCTGACGACCGCCGTTTCGGTGGCGGTTGCGACGAGCGAAAGCCTCTTCCTGGTGTTGTATTCGAACCCGTGGACGCTCTGGGGTCTCCTGATCGCCGAGGTGCTGCTGGTCATCGTCATCTCGGCGGCAATCGGCAGGCTTTCGGCCGGAGCCGCCGCCTTCCTGTTCCTGCTCTACAGTGCGATCAACGGCGCGACGCTGTCATCGGTTTTCCTCGTCTATGCCGAGGCATCCATCATCCAGGCGTTTGTCGCCGCCAGTTGTCTTTTCGCCGCCATGGCGATCTTCGGCTACTTCACCCGGCTCGACCTGACGTCATGGGGCGTCCTGCTCATGGTCGGCCTGGCGACGCTTTTCGTGTCCATGGTCGTCAACATGTTCATCGGATCGTCGACCTTCGAGTACTTTATCAGCGTCGCCGGGATCGTCGTCTTTCTCGGCCTTACCGCCTACGACACGCAAAAGATACTGCGGATCGGCGCGGTGCTTGGCGCAGGCGACCCCGATGCGCGGCGCCGGACGGCGATCATCGGCGCCTTGACGTTGTATCTCGACTTCGTCAACCTGCTGCTCTTCCTGTTGCGCCTTTTCGGCAGATCGAGGGATTAGGTGGCGAACGGCGCGGAACCGACATTCGGACGGGCCGAGCTTTCCGACCAGGGAAAACTCGGACCGCTTCTTCTTCGCGTATACGGTCCGTCGCTCGCGCGCACGCGCGAGGCGGGGGACAGGGCCGCCCTGCCCGCTTCCAGCGTCGAGGACGAGTTGATGGCCGCGGACGACTTTTACTTCAGCGCGATCGATCTCATGGATTGCTGCTGGTTGGCGCGGGCGGGGAACGAACCGGTGGGCGCGGCCTGCGTGAACCCGTACGTCGCGGAATTGCAATTCGTGGCTGTGCTTCCGGAATGGCGCCGGCGTGGCGTCGGCGGCAAATTGGTCGGGCTTGCGCTCGCCGAATTGTCGCGTCGCGGTGTCGATCATGTGCGCTGCGAACTCGCGCTGCCGCTCGCCGACGAAGGGGGGCGGGCGTTCCTGGAGCGGATTGGAATGCACGAGGTGTCCGTCAATGTGGTCATGGCGAAAAGGCTGTGACCCGATTCGCGCTCCGGCCGGTCAGTCGGCAACCCGGCTACGGCATAGGGTAATCGGCGTCATCGATGACGGTTGCAATTCGTCCTCGTACCAATTGTTTTTGCCCTCTTTTTCCCTCCGTCTATTCCGCTCCCTCCGACAGGATTCCGCTCCGCATGACGAGGTTCCTGAGCGTCGGCGAATACATCACCCCGGATTTCCAGTTTTTGAGCAGCAGGTTCAGACGTAAACCAGCCGTTCCAAGCTTGTACGCCCGGAAAATGCGTTCAAAGCCCGAATGCGCCAGCATGGATTCGGCCAGCGCGGACGCGGACGAAAATGCATAGCTGTAGCCTTCGGCTGAACTCGGGCTTATGAAACCGGCGGTTTCGCCTATGCAAAACGCCCCGTCGCGACCCAAAAGGACATCCCGGGGCGTCGGGCGCAAGGCGATGCACGCCTGGCGGTGGCCGTCGGCGGGGAATGTGCGGCCGCATCGTTCCAGCGCGCTTCTCAGATCGTCCCAAAGCATTGGAACGGGTTTCTTGAGCCTGTGCTTCGGTGGCAGGAGCACTCCCAAAAGCGTTTTGCCGCGCTTGGGAATCGCCCAGCCATAAAAATCCGTGATCGCGGAATGGAAAAACGCCAGGTATTCATTTCCGTCCGGCGTCGAGTCGCCGGTCTCGAAGGATTCCTGGATGGCGAGATACCGGCATTCGGGACGGGGCGACTCCCCCAACAGGCGGCGGACAACCCCTTGGGCTCCGTCGGCGCCCACCAGAATGGCGCAACGTTCGCGCGTTTCACCGTCCGGCCCCCGTACGCCCACCTCCCAACCCGGCGCAGCACTTTTCCCGAACGCCGGAAGAAACGAAATCGTTTCGAATATTCCTGGTCTCGAGCATCAGGACGGAGTGCCGCTCGCCCAAAAGGCGCGCGAGCGTCGCCCCCGCCGGACCGGCGCCCGCGATTATCACGTCATACACGGTCCGCCCCTCATGCTTCGAAGCGCGGGAGGCGCTACCGCCTCACCGACTCTCCCGCCTTTTTCGTCACCACGAAGTCCCGCATGTCGAGAATGACGCTCGAACCTGGCGGAACCGATTCGGTCAGCCACACGCTGCCGCCGATCACCGAACCCCTCCCGACTACTGTTTCGCCGCCAAGTATGGTGGCGCCCGCGTACACTATGACATCGTCCTCGATCGTCGGATGCCGCTTGGAGTGCCTGAGGCTTTGCCCCTTGATGGGCGAAAGCGCGCCAAGGGTAACCCCCTGATAGAGGCTGACGTTGTCGCCGATTATCGTGCTTTCCCCAACGACCACGCCGGTGCCGTGATCGATGAAAAAGCGTTTGCCGATGGTCGCGCCGGGATGGATGTCGACGCCGGTGCGGGAGTGCGCGCGCTCCGTCCACATGCGGGGAATGATCGGTATGGAGCATTTATACAGGACATGCGCGAGCCGCTGGGTCGCCACCGCCTCCAACCCCGGATAACAGAACAGGATGACGTCGAGGCTCTCCGCCGCCGGGTCGCGTTCGAAGGAAGCCTTGACGTCACCTTTGAGTATCTGCCGCAGCTCGGGCAGCTTGCCGAGCAGAATGTCCACCGCCGCCTTGGCGCGGTCGCAGGCGCGGCAGGCGACGTCAGTCTCCCTGCGTTGGCGGCAATCGTAGGCGAGAGCGCGTTCAACCTGGTTGGTCAATTCCGCCCGCACCCTGGCCAGAAGGTCGCCGAAAAAGTACGGCAGACTGGCCGGAGAAATCGCCTTGCCATGGGCATAGCCGGGGAAGACAATGGCGAGAAGCAGATCCAACACCTTCTCCACCGACATCTTGTCTGGAAGATCGTGCCCTTCGACAAGGTTGACCGCGAGATTGTCGGCGCAGCTTTCCACCAGCTTGGAGACCAGAGATTCGAGATTGAAGCCCTTGTCCTTGGTCATCGACACTCCTAATGAAGGAAGCCAAACCCCTCGTCATGATCCGCCGGCGGCGCGTTTAAAAGCTGGGACACTCATGGGCCGGAACGGCCAGCCGCCTCTTTGATGCGACACGAAACGGTCCGTGGCCGGAGTCCGTCTTTTTCACGGCGTCAATGGACGCCAAATCAAAAACCCTGTATACTTGAATTCGTGAAATTTGCCAAGGGGGAACAGCCATGATTTGCGCATCGCTCAAGGCCGCGACGAACGAGGAATTGCTGGAATGCCTCTCCCGGTCGGATAGGGAGCCCGTCGATCTTGTGGAACTCCGCCTCGACGGCCTTGAGGAGGAACCCTTGGTGGAGATATTGGTGAAGGCCTCCCCCCGGCCGGTCATCGCGGCCTGCAGATCGAGGAAGGGAGGGGGCGATTTCTCCGGCTCCGCCAAGGCAAGAAGGGAAATCCTCCGCACCGCCGCGCTCTCGGGCGCGGCGTACGTCGACGCGGAGCCGGGCGACCTGGAACATGTCGGCGGGCGCGACGGTCTCGTATGCATCGCCAGCTATCACAACTGCGTCAAGACGCCCGGGAACATCGCGGCGCGGGCGGTCAAGCTCGAGTCGGTTCCGCTCGCCGACTGGGTGAAAATCGCCGTCACCGCGCAAACCGCGAGCGACAACCTCAAGGTATTCGCCGCGCTCGGCGCTCTCAAAAAACCGGCGATCGCGGTAGCCGGGTCGGAGGTAGGACTGGTCAGCAGTATACTCGGACCGCGCTACGGGAGCAAAATCGCTTTCGGAAGCCTGGAAAAGGATTCCGGGCCCGGCGCGCCGCAACCGACGGTGCGGCAGCTCAAGGAGTTGTACCGGGTCGAAGCCATCACTCCGCAAACAGCCGTTTTCGGCTTGCTTACAGGCATGGATTCGCGTTCAAACCGGCACATTCTCCACAACCGCGCATTCGCCGACGCCGGTCTGGACGCGGTCAGCATTCCCTTTTGCGTCGCCGACGCGGAGGACTTCCTCGACTCGCTGCCAGAAGCGCTGGGAATGACGCTCATCGAGGTCGAACCGCCGCACCGCAAGGCCGCCCTTTCCTGGGCTCCGGCAGCGACGAAGGCGGCATGGCGCAAGGGCGAGGCAAGCGTTCTTATCCGCAAACCAGACGGGTGGCTCGCGGAATTCCGCAATCGTCCCGTGGAAGTCGCCGGCGAGGTGTAAGATTCAGGACGCATGACAGGTTCGTTAATTGGGTTAAAATGTCCTTGTTCGCTGTCAGCGGTTCACTCAAGAAAAAGGGGGTGATGATGAACGATGAATTTGCACAGGTCATTGAAAAATCGCTTGATAAGATCAAAGCTCGTACCGAAGAGTGGAATCCTCGTTATCGTCGATACATTGAGCAGATCAATGCGGCAGTTCCATTGCTTAAAACCACACGGGGGAAATTCAGAAAGTGGGGACCACTGGAAGTATACACCACGGTTGGCGATGTCAAAGATTTACGGAAGGCGTCGAACTTTGTCTTTCAACTCCGATATTCGGGGCAATTGGTTGGACGCTTACGGTATAAGGAAGACGATGGACCCTCAGGAACGGTATTGCTCGAAATCGATAAAAAGCTCCGCAGAAGCAATGCGGAGCATTTTGGCTATACGGATGGGAGCGATTCCGCAACGATACGCGTGAAATGGAATAGTCCCGAAGGCGCACGATTCCGCAATCATTTCATTAGCCTTGAAAATGGCACGTTGGAAAAACCCAAACGGAAGA
>JAISXA010000203.1 GCA_031270685.1 Planctomycetota bacterium | reverse complement strand
GTCGTCGAGCGCGGTTACGGCCGGCTCGAATGGGCGTGTCTCGACTGGAACGAACCCAGCATCGGGTTTTACCTTTCCCTCGGCGCCAGACCCATGAACGAATGGACCACCTACCGCCTGACCGGAGAACCGCTGACCCGGCTCGCCGGCGCGAACGCTTGACCGGAACGGGAGACGATTCCGAAAACCCCGTCTGGCATCGCCAACTTCGCGCCGGCCGGGGCGGGCATCCGCCCCGGGTGCAACCTGCGCCGGGGGCGGCGGCGAAATGGCGTCTCTTGGTCTTTTTTTCCGGCGCGCCAAAAAAAACACTTGCATTCCGTACCGCGATTCCTATATTCTGCTTTGTGGTTTTTCTTTTCTGGAATGGACGGAAATGTTGTCGATCGTCGGGAACCACTGGTATTTTAGCGGTTTCTATTTTTATTTTCCTTCCCGGAGGAAATTGGACATACCTATTTGAGCGCTTAAAATAGAAGGTCCCATTTTTCCTCCCGGCTTGCGACAGCCGGGTTTTTTTGTATCCCAACCCTGTAAGCGAGGCGCGAATTCCATGGGCAACAACCAGTTCGGACGGCTGTTCACCGTGCTCACCTTTGGCGAAAGCCACGGCCCCGCCGTCGGTTGCGTCGTGGACGGCTGCCCCGCCAACGTTCCCCTCGGACCCGCCGACATCCAGCCGATGCTGGATCGCCGACGCCCGGGAACCGGCCCGAACGTCAGCGCCCGCAAGGAGCCGGATCGGGTGGAGATACTTTCCGGCGTCCACGAAGGAGTCACCACCGGGCATCCCATATGCCTTCTGGTCGTAAACCGAGACCAGCGCCCCGCCGACTACGACGCGGTCAAGGACCTGTTCCGTCCCGGTCATGCCGACGCCGTCTACCAGTTGAAATACGGCGTCCGCGATCCGCGCGGCGGCGGGCGCGCCTCCGCCCGGGAGACGCTGGGCCGCGTCGCGGCCGCCGGCGTCGCGAAACAACTGCTTCGCCGCCTCCCGGAATGCGGGGCTATCCGCGTCGTTGCCGGATTGACCCGGCTCGGGTCGGCGCTGGCGCGGGAGTCGGCATGGAACGACGACGCCATCGCCGTCAATCCCTTCTTCTGCCCCGATCCGCAAGCGGTCGCGGCGATGCGGGACGGCATCGAAGACGCGATCGCGAAGGGCGATTCGCTCGGCGGCGTGGTCGAAGCGCGGGCGTTCGGCGTGCCCGCCGGCCTGGGCGAACCGGCGCACGACAAGCTGGACGCGCGAATCGCCCAGGCCTGCATGGGGATCAACGCGGTCAAGGGGGTGGAGATCGGCGACGGCTTCGGGGTGGCGAACGCCACCGGATCTGAAAACAACGATGCGTTGCGCGCGCCGAAGTCGGGGCGGTTGGCCGACGCTTTCCTCTCCAATCACGCCGGGGGCATTCTCGGCGGCATATCCACCGGACAGCCGATCCGCGTTCGTGTGGCGGTGAAGCCGACGCCTTCCATTTCCCGGGAACAGGAGACGGTGAACGCGCGGCTGGAGAACGCGTCCCTATCGGTCTCGGGCCGCCATGATCCGGCGGTCGCGATCCGGGCGGTTCCGGTGGTGGAGGCGATGCTGTGGCTGGTCCTCGCCGACTTCGCCCTTCTCGGCCGCGTCGCGAACGCGGCCACCCCGGGAAAGGAACCGCGATGAAGAAATTGCGAAGCCGCATCGACGAAATCGACGACGCCATGCTCGATCTGGCGGCGGAACGCTTTTTCCTCGCCGCCAGCCTCGGCGCGGCCAAGAAGGAATTGCGGATTCCCGTTTACGACCCGGAGCGCGAGGAGCTGATTCTGCGCCGCCTGTGCAAGCGCGGCGAGGGGAAGCTCGCCAAGTCGACCATCCTCTCGATCTGGCGCGAGATTTTTTCCGCCTCGCGCCTCGCGCAGACGCGGTTGAAGGCGGCCTATCTCGGCCCCGAGGGGACGTTCGCCCACCAGGCCGCGCTCGCGCGTTTCGGGTCTTCCTCCGAGTTGGTCGCCGGCCAGACCATCGCCGCCGTCTTCGCCTGGGTGAAGCGCCGCACCGTCGATTTCGCGATTCTTCCGGTGGAGAACACGTTGCAGGGAGTGGTCGGAGAAACCGTCGACCTGCTCGGGAGGTCCGACGAGCCGCTCATCATCGACGCGATGATCCTGCCCATCCATTTCGTGTTCGCCTCGCGGCGGGACGACCTGGAAGGCGTCAGGCGGATCTATTCCAAACGGGAAGCGTTCCCCCAATGTTCCGTCTTTCTCGACCAGCCGGCGCTGGCGAACGCGGCCCATGTCCCCGCCACCTCCACCGCCGAGGCGGCCAGGCGGGCGGCGGACGATCCGGAAGGCGCGGCGCTGTCGCCAGGCATCGCGGCGAGCCTCGCCGGCGTTCCCATTCGTTTCGAACATGTCGAAAACGATTCGCGCAACAAGACGCGTTTCCTGATTCTCGGGCGCCCGCAGCCCGCGCGCACCGGACGCGACCAGACCAGCGTGTTCGCCAGGGCCAGGAACGTGGTCGGCGGGCTCGAGCGGCTGCTGGCCGCCTTTTCGGAACGCGGCATCAACCTGACCAAGATCGAATCCCGCCCGCTGAACGAGGCGGTCAACTTCGAAAGCTGGTTCTACATCAATTTCGACGGGCATATCGGGGACGCCGCGGTCGCCTCGCTCATAAAGGAACACGACATGGTCTGGCTCGGCAGCTACCGCCGCGAAGACGAAGGGGCGCCGGCATGATCTGCATTCCCATCGCGGCGAAGACGAACGCCGGGGCGAGAAACCTGCTCGCGCGCGCCGAATCGGAGCCCGCGGACTTGCACGAACTCCGCCTTGACGCCATCGAAGGCCGGCCCGACGTCGAAGGCCTGATCGCGGCAAGCGGCCGGCCCGTACTCGCGACCTGCCGTTCCGCCGAACAAGGCGGCGGTTTCGCCGGAACCAGGGCGGAGCGGCTGGCTATCCTGCAACGGGCCGTCGATTTCGGAGCTTCCTATATCGATTGCGAAGAGGATGTCGTGTCCGCGGTGCGGCGGAAGAGCGGCGTCGTTCTCATCGCCAGCCGGCACGACTTTTCCGCGGTCCCGGACAACCTGCGCCGGCTGGCGGACCGGCTCGCGGCGACCCCGTGCGACTGGGTGAAATTCGCCGCCGCCGCCGCCGATGCCGGGGACAATCCAAGGATCCTCGAAGCGGTGAAAACCTGCAAAAAACCGGCGATCGGCATCGCCATGGGGGAGGCGGGGCTTGCCAGCCGCGTCCTGGGACTTGCCTACGGCTCGAAAATCGCGTTCGGTGCGCTTTCCACCGGCCTGGAATCGGCGCCGGGACAACCCACCGCCCGCGAACTCAAGGATTTCTACCGGGTCAAGGACTTGACCGCGGACACCGCGGTCTACGGCTTGATCGGCGACCCGGTCGCGCATTCCCTCGGCCGCATGATCCATAACCGGGCTTTCGCGGAAGCCGGCGTGGATGCGGTCTACATCCCCTTCCGCTGTTCCCGGGCGAGGGAATTCCTTGAAACCGTTCCCTCGCGGCTCGGCATCCGCGGGCTTTCGGTGACCATGCCGCATAAACGCGCCGCCCTGGAATGGGCGGACTTGGCGACCGGGGCCGCCGACGCCGTCGGTGCCGCCAACACGCTGTCGCTGCGGAAGGAGGGATGGCTCGCCGACAATAGCGATTATCCCGCGGCGCGGGATGCGCTGGCCGCGGCCGCCCTGTCCCATGGCCTCGATCCGCGCGGCAAGGCGGCGCTGGTTCTCGGCGCGGGCGGCGCGGCAAGGGCGGTCGGCGCGGCGCTGGCGGAGCTTGGCTGCGCAACTCACGTCGCCGCGCGCGACGGCGACAAGGCGCGACTCCTCGCCGGCGCGTCCGGCTGGACAGCGACGGCGTGGCGGGATCGAGACCGGGGGAAATGGGCTGTCGTGGCGAACGCGACTCCCATCGGCATGACTCCCGACGAGGATGCCGCCCCTTTCCCCGCCGGAGCGTGGCGACCGGGCGTCATCGCCTTCGAGAGCGTGTACCGGCCGCGCGAAACCAGATTCCTCCGCGAAGCGAAAGCCGCCGGCGCGATCGCCGTCGACGGCCTGGAGCTGTTTTTCCGGCAGGCCGCGTTGCAATACGAGAGCTGGCTCGGCGCTCCGCCGCCGCGCTGCTACGATCCCGCGGACGAATATGCGCAAGCGCTGTTATCGACGCGGCCGACTTGACCCAATGAAAGCGGAGTTTGGAGGAAATCAAACGGCGGTTTGTTTGATTTCCTCCAAAAGTCCAATGAAAGGCAGATCATGAAAACGCGAAAAATCGCCCTTCTCGGCATGATGGCGTCGGGCAAAACCACCTTGGGGAAATCCCTTGCCGCCCGGCTCTCCGCGCCGTTCCTCGACCTGGACGCGGTTCTGGAACGGATCGCGGGAATGCCGGTGGCGGATATTTTCTCCGTGTGCGGCGAGGATGAATTCCGCGCCCTGGAGCGGATGGTGGTGCGCGAGCTGGCGAACCGCGCCGGTCCCCTCGTCATGGCCTTGGGGGGCGGAGCGTACAAGCAGAAGACGATCCGCGAAGTGCTTCGCGGCAAGGCGGTGACCGTCTACCTCCGGGTGGATCCGGCGGAGTTGACGCGGCGGCTGGAAAACGGCGGCGTGGCGTCGCGCCCACTGCTCGCCTCGGCCCCGGACTGGCGTCTCCGGGTCAGGGAGTTGGCCGACGACCGCGCCCCCGCCTATTCTAGCGCCGACATCATTTTCGACGCCGACGGCAACGACGTTGACGCGCTTGCCGAAGCGCTCGCCGGCCGCATCGGCGGGTTGGCCTCGAACCCGCCGTCGCGGCGGCGCCCGGAGCCGGCGCATGCCTGAGCTGGTCGTGAAAACCCCGACGCGGGCCCATGAATGCGCCATCCTGGTCGGATCGTTTCCCGGGGCGGAGCTCCCGGCGGAAGCGGAGGCGCGCCTCGGAGCGGACGATTTTGTCGCCGTCGTCGACGCCAGGGTCGCGGAACTCCATCATCCGCGGCGGTTTTTCGGGCGGCGCCGGGGCTGGCGCCATCTCGAAATCGAGGCCGGCGAAGCCGGCAAAACCGCGTCCCGCTTCCTCGACCTGTGCGAACGCCTGCTCGCGCTGGGCATTGACCGGCGCACGGTTATCGTCGCCGTCGGCGGCGGCGTCACCGGGGACCTGGCGGGCTTCGCGGCCGCGACGCTGCTCCGGGGACTCCGGCTGGTCCAGGTTCCGACGACGCTTCTCGCGCAGGTGGACAGCTCGGTCGGCGGCAAGACCGGGATCAACCTGGGGGGCGGCAAAAACATGCTGGGCGCGTTCCATCAGCCGGAACTGGTCCTCGCGGACCCGGCGTTTCTCGCAACCCTTCCAGAAAGGGAATACCTGGCCGGACTCGCCGAGGTCGTAAAATACGGCGTTCTCGGCGACCGCGCCTTCTTCGAACGGTTGGTCCTGTCCGCCGCCCCGCTGGCCCGCCGGGATCCGGCGGTTATCGCCGAGGCGGTGATCCATTGCTGTCGGATGAAGGCGGAGATTGTCGCCGCCGATGAAAAGGAAGCCGGGCGGCGCAAGCTCCTCAACCTCGGGCATACCTTCGGACACGCCATCGAGGCGCTTGCCGGTTACGACGGCTCGCTGCTGCACGGGGAAGCGGTGGCCGTCGGCATCGCCATGGCGTCCGCTTTCGCGGGGGAGCGTGGAATCGTTTCGCCCGGGGCGGCCCGGGAAATACGGGACGGGCTTGCGCAACTGCGCCTGCCGCGCCGGATCGGCGACCTTCGCGACGCCGATCCCGGGCGCCGGGAAAGACTCGACCGACTTTTGGGCCGGCTCGACCCGGACCGGCTCGCCGCCGCCCTGGTCAAGGACAAGAAAGCCTCGCGCGCCGGGCTGGCGCTCGTTTTGCCGCGCGCCGTCGGCGCCTGCGAAATCATCGCGGGCGTGCCGCCGCAAACGGCGGCCGCTTTCATCATCAAACACGAAAAAGGAACGACGACATGACCGTTGCCGCGCAAACCCTCGGCATCATCGGCTTCGGCGCCTTCGGACGCTTCATGGCCAAGCACCTTGCGCCGCATTTCACCGTGATCGCCTGGGACCGCAAACATATCCTCCCGGATGCGGTCGCCGGGAAGAGCGTCCTCACTTCGATCCTCGGCGAAGCCGCATCCGCCGACATCGTGGTTTTCGCCGTGCCCTGGGATTCGTTGAAGGAGGCGGCGACCGCCGCCGCGCCGCATCTGCGCCCTGGAGCGCTGGCGCTCGACGTCACCTCGGTGAAGTCGGGGCCGGCCGCGCTGCTGCCGAAAATACTCCCGGAAAATGTGGACCTTCTCTGCACGCATCCGCTCTTCGGTCCGCAATCCGGGAAGAACGGCATTGCGGGCCTGCGGATCGCCCTGTGCCCGATCCGCATCGGGCGCGACCGCTACCGCCGGGTGCGCGCTTTCCTGACCGGGAGGCTGTACCTGTCGACGTTCAGAACCACGCCGGACGAGCACGACCGGGAAATGGCGAAAGTGCAGGCGGTGACGCATTTCATGAGCCGGGCGCTCAAGGCTCTCGGCCTGAACCCTTCGCCGCTGGCGACGAAAGCGTATGAAAAATTGCAGGAATTCTCCTCCATCGTGCTCTCCGATTCCTGGGATCTGTTCCTCACCATACAGAACGGCAATCCCTACGCGGCGAACGCCAGGAAAAGGCTGCGACGGGAGATGGACAAGCTTGAGAACCAGTTGCACGACGGGGAGCTCACGGAGCCGCTTCCACCCCCATACGCCGCAGCATTTTGAAAAATGCGGGACAGGTTTTCCGCACGCATCCCGGGTTGCGGATGGAAATCCCGTTGGCGGCCGCCCCGAGGACGGAAAACGACATGGCGATGCGGTGGTCGTCTAGCGGATCGATGACGGCGTTTTTGACCTTGCGCGCGGCGAGCGGGTGCACGGTGACGGAGTCGCCCGTCTCACCGGCGCGGACTCCGAGCCGGCCAAGAATCGCGGCCAGGGCCGCGATGCGGTCCGATTCGTGCCCGCGGACATGGGCGAGGTTGGTCATGGCGATCGGCGCGTCCGCGAAGACGGCCAGGACCCCGAGGGTAAGCGCCATCTCCGACATCGCGCGCAGGTCGACGGCGAAACCGCCGCGAAGTGGCAGCGCCGGTCCGGCGACGGACACTCCGCCTTCGCGGGCGACGTCGCAGCCGAGACGCCGGAAAACCTCGAGGAACTTGACGCCGGGTTGACGCGAGGCCGGGTCGAGATTGTCGACCGTGACCCTGCCTTCGGTGAGCGCGGCAAGGGCGAAAAAGTAGTTGGCGCTGTTGGCGTCGGCCTCAATCGTCAAATCGGCCGGCCGGTACGCCTGCGGCAAAACTTCGACCTTGATGACCCCGCCCTCCCGTTTCGGCGTAGCGTCGACGCCGAAACGGCGCATCAGATCGAGGGTGATGTCGATGTAGGTTTCCTCCGGGTCGAGATCGCGAATGAGGACGGCGGCCGGTTCGCGGCACAACGGCGCGGCAAGCAACAGGCCGGATGCGAATTGGCTCGAGTCGGCGGCGGAGACGGCGACCGCGCCGCCGGCGAGGCCGCCGCCGGAAACCTTCAGCGGGAACGACGCGCCGGGGACGGGACTTTCAAGCGCCGCACCCCAGCCGCGAAGCGCGTCGACCAGCGGCCGCAGCGGACGGGCGGCGAGTTGCCGCGTCGAGACCAGCGTCCATTCGCCGGAAGGGCTGGCGGCGAGCAGGCCGGGAAGGAACCTCCCGACGGTGCCGGACGATCCGATGGCGACGGATCCGCTCCGGCCGGCGTACACGTTGCCCCGCCCCTCGACGACGAGCGCGCCGCCTTCGACGCGGTACGGAACGCCGAGCGCGCCAAGCGCGCGGAGGGCCGCGTCGGCGTCGTCGGAGTCGGGCAGGCCGCGCAGTCTTGATTCGCCAAGGGCGGCGGCGGAAAGAAGAATGGCCCGGTTGCCGAGGCTTTTGCTCCCGGGAATGGAAATCGTGCCGGTCACGGCGCCGCCGGCCGGGTGAACATGCACTACTTCCGGATATTCGTCTATGGTCACGGTGGTCGGAATTCCCACGGCTTATCGCGCAAAAAAAGATTGGAGAAACAACCGCATGTCCTGGTCGCGCAGCAGTTGGCGGACTTTGCCTTCGCCGCACATTCCCGCCTATCCCGATCCGGAAGCGCTCCGAACCGCCGAGGACGCGCTCAAAACTTATCCGCCCCTCGTTTTCGCCGGGGAAGTTCGCCAGCTCAAATCGGAACTCGCCAGGGTATCCGAAGGAAACGGCATCATGCTCCAGGCCGGCGATTGCGCCGAGGCTTTCGCGGATTTCAACACCTTCAACATCAGGGACAGCTTCCGCATCATTCTGCAGATGGCCATGATCCTGACCTTTGTCGGCGAAAAACCGGTGACCCGCATCGGCAGGGTCGCGGGACAATTCGCCAAACCGCGATCGAACGCGACCGAGCGGATCGGCGGCGAGGAAGAAATTCTAACCTATCGCGGCGATATGATCAATGGCCTTGAGCCGACGGCGCGGTCGAGGGCGCCCGATCCGGAACGGATGCTCCGCGCCTACTTCCAGTCGGCCGCCACGCTCAATCTGTTGCGCGCGTTCGCCGGCGGCGGCTACGCCGACATGCATTCGGCGGGCAAATGGCTGCTCGATTTCGTGGAAAACAGCCCGATCCGGAAGAAGTACGAGCAGTTGGCGAGGAAAATCAATAAAAACCTCAACGTCATGCGCGCCTACCGCGAATCCAGCCGCGAGCCCCATCGGCAGCGGGTCGACTTCTATTCCTCGCACGAGGCGCTTTTCCTCCCTTACGAGGAGGCGTTGTGCCGGAACGACAGTCTGACCGGGGATCCGGTCGCCGCTTCGGCGCACTTCTTGTGGATAGGCGAAAGGACCCGCGACCCGTCGGGCCCGCATATCGAGTTTCTTCGCGGCGTCATCAACCCGGTCGGCATCAAATGCGGCCCCGACGCCGGCGCCCGTTCGGTGGAGCGGTTGCTGGAAAAGTTGAATCCGGGGAACGAAAAGGGCCGGGTGACCATCATCATCCGGGCGGGCGCGGACAACGCCGAACGCGTCCAGTCCAAACTGATCCGCGAACTGACCGCCGCCGGCCGCGAGGTCGTTTGGTGCGTCGACCCGATGCACGGCAACACCATCAACGCGGAATCGGGCGTGAAAACCCGCCGCCTTTCGGACATCCTGCGCGAATGCAGGACCTTCGTGGACGTCTGCCGCACCGAAAACGTCCATCCGGGCGGATTACATCTCGAAATGACCGGCAAGAACGTCACCGAATGCCTCGACCGCGCCGTCCGCGAAAAGGACCTCGCCAGGAATTACGCCACCTGTTGCGACCCCCGGCTCAACGCGGCGCAAGCGCTCGAACTCGCGTTCGAAGCGGCCGAATATCTGGCGGAGCTGTGATCCCATGGTGGGTGACTATGACTTTAAGACGCTGTATGTAGTGATTGGTTTATATAAAACCACCTATTTATAGCATCGTTTAGTCGATTGTGAGTCATAGTCACCCACCAGACGTGATTCGCCTGGCCGTCTATTTCTTGTATCCGCATTTCGGACAAACGCCCTTTTCGTTTAACGAAATGCCGCACCACGGGCAACGATCCGTATCCAGGCGGGGTTCATACTCTTGCGTGGCGCCGTTTACGCCGCTTGTAAATGTTATCTTGACTATATTCAGTTTGTCTTTCAGTAAAGCGTAAACTATCTTGATCATGCCTTCCACGGTCATTGTTTCTTTGGTGACAACCAAACGGCAATCCGGATACGCTGTCGCGAGGTCCGACTTGAAAGCGGGGCCTTTTTGCTTGTTGGTCGGCGCGCCGTTCTTAATGCCTTGTTCTTCATACACCTTGAGAATCGCGGGAAGCAACGGGTCGTCTTCCCTTAACACCAGCGCATGGTCGAAGTTCTGCAAAACGTCCCATGCCGTTTTCTTGATTTCATTGCAGGGGAAAACCATATTGACGCCCATGTTGACGGACTCTTCGACTTCGAGCGTCAGTATTCCCGTATGGCCGTGCAAATACTGGGCTTCTCCTTTGAATCCATAAAACCGGTGAGCATACTGTAAATCCAATGTCGTAAAGCTTCTCATGGCAATTCTCCTTGGTTGCATTCACGTTGCGTTTATTCAAAATACACCCTATTTCTTATCGCATGTCATTACTTATTAGGATTATATCCAAATAAGAATCTAATGTCAATAGTGGACTTTTGAAGGAAATCAATCGAACCGCCGATTGATTTCCTTCAAAGTTTCAGGGCGTCCGTTTCAGAACCGTTTTTTTGCAATGTCGCCGGTTTGGGTCGAGTTGACGAAAAAACAACCCATTGAAACGAAAGCGGTTGAATCTTTAAAGGAAATCGGGCGGTGTGTGGCCCGATTTCCTTTAAAAGTCGACCAATAGCCAAGCGAAAAAAATCCACACGTCCGGAATTTTTTTGAATTGAATCTTAATTTTTGCAAAATGGCGATTAAACGGCCAATCGCCACTGTGCCGCAAGGATTGTGATTTTTATAAATTGGGCATTCGGCGGTTTGAATGCCCAATTTGC
>JAISXA010000167.1 GCA_031270685.1 Planctomycetota bacterium | reverse complement strand
TATTGCAAGGTCGGCGATATCGCCCGACCTGACGAAAAATCAACCCATTGGTCCGTAAGCGGTAACTTCTTTGGAGGAAATCGGGCGGCGGTTGGCCCGATTTTCTCCAAAAGTCCACGTAAGGGAAAACGTATGCGGAACGTGGCTGGCGAAAACTTCACTTCGCCGGTTCCATGGCGTGCGCGCGCAGGCGCTTGCTGGTGGTTCCGGCCGCCTCGCGCCCGGATTCGAGCAGCGAGTAGATGACCGGCACCACCAGCAGGGTGATGAAGGTGGAGCTCATCAGGCCGCCGACGACGGCGCGGGCCATCGGGGCCTGCGCTTCGCCGCCGTCGCCCCATCCGAAACACATCGGCACCAGGCCGAGGGCGGTGGTGAGGGCGGTCATCAGGATCGGGCGCAGGCGGCGGCGGCCCGCCTCCTCCAGCGCCTCGCGGACAGAGAAGCCGTCCTGGCGGCGGAGCAGGTTCGCCTGGTCCACCAGGATGATGGCGTTGTTGACCACGATGCCGGCAAGCATGATGCAGCCGATCATCGACTGCATGTTGATGGTGGTGCCGGTGAGAAACAGCATGGTGAATACGCCGATGGCCGCCAACGGCACCGAGAACATGATGACGAACGGGTCGCGGAGCGATTCGAACTGGCAGGCCATGACCATATAAACCAGGATAAGCGCGAGGGCGAAACCCATGATCAGGTCGGTCATCATGTCGACCTGGTCCTGGTAGTCGTCGCCGAATTCCAGGGAAAAGCCGGCGGACAGGGGGATGGCGCCGACCGCTTCCCGGACCTCGTCCATCGCCGAGCCGAGCGCACGGCCGGAGAGGGCGGCCTTGACCGTGGTGACGCGCTGCTGGTTCTTGCGCTCGATGATGGTCGGCCCTTGGCTTTCCTCGGTGGTCAGCACATTGCGCAGACTCACCATGTTGCCGTCGCCGTTCATTACCGTGAGCGTCAGCAGTTCGTCGATGGTCAGCTTTTCGGAATCCTTCAGCCTGACGTTGATCGGGTATTCCTTGCCCAGTTCGCGGAATTGCGCCGCCTCCTTGCCCGCCATGCAGATCTCGAGGAAGGTGGCGATGTCCTCCACCCACAGGTGGAGATCGGCGGCCTTCTGCCGGTCGATGCGGAAAAGCTCCTCGGGAACGCCTCCCTCGCGGGTTATGCGGGCGTCGACGATGCCGGGGATGGCGCGGAACAGCTCCCTGACCTGGCGGCCGTACTCGGCGCCGGCGTCCAGATCGTAGCCGCGAATCTCCACCGCCACCGGCTCCGATTCGCCTCCGCCGCGCCCCCAGCTGCTGCCCTCGCTGACCCGGACGGTCGCGCCGGGGAGATGTTCGAGGCGCTTGCGGAGAAAGGTGGCGATCTCCTCGGTGCTGCGCTGTCCCAGCGCCTGGCGCTCCTCGCGGGTGCCGAAGCGGAGGTTGATGGACGCCTGGTGGGTGGCGACGCCGCTCCACCAGTTGCCGCCGACCGACGCCAGGATCGTCTTCAATTCGGGAATCTCGGCCATGGCGATGCGTTCGATTTCCTTGACCTTTTCCTCGGTCCGGGCGAGCTGGATGCCGGTGTCCAGCTCGATGTTGATGTTGGCGTAACCCTCGTCGGTCTTCGGGCTCATCTCGATGTCGATCCTGGCGAGGAGCAGGCCGGAACCGGCGACCAGCAGGATGGTGACGGCGGAGGTCAGGAAGCGGTGATCCAGGCACCAGGCGATCGCCTTCCGGTATTCGTTTTCCATTCCGCGCAGGATTTGCTCGGAGCCGTTGAAGACGGAGGTCGTCAGCCGCCCGCGCCTGAGGCCGGCCTGGTAGCGCATGATCTTCGCCGCCAGCATGGGGACGATGACGACGGCGGCGACCAGCGAACAGGCGAGCGAGAAGGTGACCACCAGCGCGAACTGCTTGAACATCACTCCCGCCATGCCCTCGATGAACACCAGCGGCAGGAAGACGACGAGCGTGGTCAAGGTGCTGGCGATGATGGCGGCCAACACCTCGTTGGCGCCTTTTTCCGCGCAGGCGTCGGGATCGAGCCCTTCCTCGTCGCGGATGCGGTAGATGTTCTCCAGCACCACGATGGAGTTGTCCACCAGCATGCCGACGCCGAGCGCCAGGCCGCCCAGGGTCATGAGGTTGAGGGTGAGGCCGCCCATGAAGAGAATGGCGAAGGTGGCGACGATGGACACCGGGATGGACACGGCAATGACCAGCGTGGCGAGGAAGTTCCGGAGGAAGACGAGGATGATGACCACCGCCAGGCCGCCCCCGAGCATGGCGGAACGCGAGACGTTGTTGATGGAGTTGTTGATGTAGTCGGCGTTGTTCCGGATGATCACCAGATTGAGATGGCTGTAATCCTGGCGGATGCGTTCGATTTCCTCGACGACCGCTCCCGCGATGGCGACGGTGTTGGAGCCGGATTGCTTGGTCACCGCCATGCGGACGCCCTCGCGGCCGTTGATCCGGGCGACACGGCGGACGCGCCGCATGCCGTCCTCGACGTCGGCGATGTCCCGGATGCGGACCGGGGCGCCGTTCACCGTGGCGATGACCGTGTTGCGGATTTCCTCGACCGAATCGAACTCGCCGGGGGCGCGAATGGTGATCTCGTGAATGCCGGCGTCGACGTAGCCGGCGGGCTTGTTGATGTTCGACGATTTCAGCACCGCCAGCACACGGGTCATGGAGATGCCCATCGCGTTGATGCGGAAGGGATCGACGTTGACGGAAATCTCGCGTTCGCGGCCGCCGAAGATGCTGAGCGACGCCACCCCGGGGATGCTTTCGATGCGGAACTTGACCGAATCGTCGAGGAAACGGCGGAGTTCCACCGAATCCATTTCGCCGGTAACCCCTATGAAGACGATCGGCATCGAGGCGGTGTCGAATTTGAACAGGACCGGCCGCTCGGCGCCGTCCGGAAGCCGGCCGAGCACCCGGTCGAGGCGGTCCCGGACGTCGGCGCTGGCCGCGTCGAGGTCGGTGCCCCAGGAAAATTTCACCGTAACGGTGGATTGGCCCTCGGCGGAGTTGGAAGTCACCTCCTCCGCCCCGGGAACGGCGGCCAGCGCCTCCTCCAGCGGGCGGGTCACCAGTTCCTCCACCACCTCCGGGCTGGCGTTTTCGTATTCCGTGCTGATGGTGATGGCGGGAAAGGATACGTCCGGCAACAAGTCGATGGGCAGCCGGAACAGGGCAATGCCGCCGATGATTACGGTCATCAGCGTAACCATGGATACGAAAATTGGCCGCTCGATGGCGAAGCGCGGAATGTTCATGCGTGCCTTTTACAAAGTCGCCCGGGAGGGGTATGCGTTAGGTCCGTCGGCCGGCGGCGGCATGGTCGGTCACGATTCCTCCGCGACCGTGACTTTGGCGCCGTCCCGGAGGAGGTGCTGTCCCAAAACCACCACGTCGCGGCCGAGGAGTTCGGTCCCGTCCACCAGTTCCACCCATCCTTTGTCGAGAATGCCCTCGATCACCGGCCGGAACGAAACCTTGCTGTTTTCGCGGTCGACGACGAACACGCCGCGATCGCCGTCCTCGCGGCGGACCACGGCCTCAAACGGCGCGGCCGGAATGTTGTCCTTGTGGGCGAATTCGATTTCGGCGCGGATGAACATCCCCGGCTTCAGCGCGAGCCCGGGATTGGCGACCCCGATCTCGACCTCAGCCTCGCGAGACAATTCGCCGAGTTCCTGGGCGACGCGAAGTATCTTGCCGGCGAAGGATCGGCCGGGGAAGGCGTCCGTGGACACCTTGACGGGATATCCCGGAATCAGCTTCGGATATTCCTTTTCGCTGACGTTGATGACCGCCTTGACTTCGGCGATGTCGATGATGGTGAGTATGGGCTCGTTCGCCCTGGCGATGGATCCCGGATCGAGATGCCGCCGCGCCACGATGCGGGTCTCCTCGCCGGTCCAGTCGGCGACGATCCTGGTTTGCGACAGCTTGACCTTCGCCGCCCTGAGCGCCGCCTCCGCCTGGTTGACCTGGGCCATCGCCACCTCGTACTTGGCCTGCTGGGCGGCGTATGACGCTTCGGCCTGGTCGCATTCCTGAACGGAAATCACCGCTTCCTCGCGCAACCGCCGGGCGCGGTCGAAATCCCGGCGCGCGAGTTCAAGCTGACTCGCCGCGTCGTTGGCGTTGGCCTTGGCGACGGTGAGCGCCGCCTCCTCCTGCTCCACCTTGAGGATGTATTCCTCGTCGTCGAGAACGACCAGCGGATCGCCCCTCTTGACCATATCCCCGGCGTCGACCCGGATTTCCTTGACCAGTTCGCTGATTTTTGGAGCCGCGTCGAAGCGCTCCGCCGCTCGAACCGACCCGGTGAAGACGGTCCGGTCGCTGAGGTCGGCGGATTTCACCTTCGCCGTTTCCACCGCGACCGCGATGATTCCGGTCCGGCGACCGGCCCGCTCCCTGGCCGTGGTCACGTATTTATAGGTCACATACCCGACGCCGGCCAACAGGACGATGACGACAAGAAACTTGCGCATAGCTGACGATTCCCCGTATTTTATAGAATCCTTTATGGTTGCCCGGATGGTTGACGCCATTTTTCGACCGCGCTTGACTTGGCGCCAACGCGGCCTTACGATAAGCGGCAGTCGCATTCAGTGGACTTTTGGAGGAAATCGGGCCAACCACCGCCCGATTTCCTCCAAAGATGTCACTGCTTACGGACCAATGGGTTGATTTTTCGTCAGGTCGGGCGATACCGCCGACCTTGCAATAA
>JAISXA010000164.1 GCA_031270685.1 Planctomycetota bacterium | reverse complement strand
TATTGCAAGGTCGGCGCTATCGCCCGACCTGATGAAAAATCAACCCATTGGTCCGTAAGCGGTAACATCTTTGGAGGAAATCGGGCGGTGGTTGGCCCGATTTTCTCCAAAAGTCCACTTCAAGGGGAACGAGCGTTTCGGCCGCAACCTGGTTGCACCACTTTTCAGTGGCGTCCGCTGGTCGGGATGTTGGGCTGACGTCAGAAACTCCATTCTCGCCTAACCAAATATGGGCAAGCTCGTGGGCAAGAGTGAACATTTGTGCCGCCTTGGAGTCCACTCCATTGATGAAAACGGGAGGAGCCAATGCGGCGAGCGGCAGGTGGTTGACTCCTTCCCGGACTTTATAATACAATATGTCGATGCGTTCCCCGATTTCCGGGTGCGGTTCGTCGACGCGTTGCCGGGGAAGCCGTAAAGTCGACTTTTACGTCGGGAATCATTGCCTGGTCGGCGCTATCATCCGACCTGATGAAAAATCAACCCGTTGATCCGTAAACAGCAACATCTTTGGAGGAAATCGGGCGGCGGTCGGCCCGATTTCCTCCAAAAGTCCACAACCACTGCTTTGCCAGGAAAGGAAAAGCGATGCGCACCCCCTTCATCTGCGGCAACTGGAAAATGTACAAGACGGTGTCCGAGGCGCTGGCCTTCCTCGACGCGGCCAAGGGCCTGGTCGCCGGCGCGGCCGGCGTCGAGGTCGGCATCGGCGCTCCCGCCACCGCGCTCAAATCCCTCGCCGACGCCGCCAGGGGATCGAACATCCGGATCGGCGGCGAAAATTGCCATTGGGAGAAGGAAGGCGCGTTTACCGGGGAAATCTCCGTCCCGATGCTGGTCGAGGCGGGCTGCGCCTTCGTCATCGTCGGACACTCGGAACGCAGGCAGTATTTCGGCGAGACCAACGAAACGGTGAACAGGAAGGTCAAGGCCGCCCTGGCCGGCGGTCTCGCCGTCATCATGTGCTGCGGCGAGACGCTTGGGGAACGCGAGGCGGGCAGGACCGGCGCGGTCGTGACCGATCACGTCAAGAACGGCCTCGCCGGGCTGACCCCCGCCGAAATGACCAAGGTGGTCGTCGCCTACGAGCCGGTATGGGCGATCGGAACCGGCAGGACCGCCACCCCCGGGCAGGCGCAGGAGGCGCACGCCGTCATCCGCGAGCTCCTCGCCGGCATGTTCGGCGACCAGACCGCCGAGGCGACCCGCATCCAGTACGGCGGTTCGGTGAAACCAGAAAACGTCGAGGAAATCATGGCCCAGCCGGACGTCGACGGCGCTCTCGTCGGCGGCGCCAGCCTCAAGCCAGATTCCTTCGCCAAACTGGTGAACTTCCGGGCCTGATCCGGACCCCCGGCATGTCCGACGAAAACGCTCCGCTCCGCTTCGCGAGTCCGTCCGCTCCGCCCGCCGCGGACGGGGCGGACGGGGATTTCGCGCGCGGCGGGGAGCCGCCCGCCGCTCGCGCCGCAAGCGACGAATACCCGGCCGAGAGCCTTTCGCCGGCTCCCGGGCCGCCGGCTTCGGACCGCGGCGGGGAGGAGGGGGAAAGCGCGGACAACGCCCTCGGCGACGCGGTCAAAAACATCGGTCCGCATCTCGAGGAACTTCGCCGCCGGCTTGTTTTTTCCATCGCGGCGTTCATTCCCGCGTTCGCCCTCGGCCTGTGGCTGTATCGTTTTCTCTGGGACGCGCTGCTGCTGCCGTTGCGGGACGCTTCGCCGCACCTGATGCGCTTCCAGGCGCTGACGCCGTCGGACGGGCTGATTTTGATGATGCGCCTCGCCTTCGCCTTCGCGCTGGTCGTCTCCATGCCGTTCTGGGCGGCGCAGATCTGGGGCTTCATGGCGCCGGGCCTGAACGCGACGGAAAAGCGCTGGCTGCATCTGGCCTGCGGCGCCGGCGGCGTCCTCTTCGCCGCGGGCGTGCTGGCCGCCTATTTCGGCGGAATCCCGTTGGCCCTCGGCTATCTTCTTCCGCTCAACCAGACGCTTACCGGCTGGGAGAATTCCTTCACCGGGAGCGGCTACGTCGATTTCATCGTCACCTGCTGCTTCGGCTTCGGCCTCGCCTTCGAGCTGCCGCTAGTCATGTTCGCGCTGGGCTGGGCCGGCCTGATCACTCCCGGGGGCGTCAAGTCCCGCTGGCGGGCGGTGGTGATCGCCGTCTTCGTCCTCGCCGCGGTCATGACGCCGCCGGACCCGTTTTCGCAGTTGCTGCTGGCGCTGCCGATGCTCGGCCTGTTTTATATCGGCTATCTTCTCGTAAAGTGGACGGAGCGATCGTCCGAAGGGAGTTGAAATGCGGAAGGGAATGCTCGCCGCCGCGGTTTTGACCCTGTGCGCGCTTTTTCCGGCGCCTGGCGGCGAACAGCCGAAGTCCATGCCGCCGCCCGGCTTCGCCCGGGAATTCCGCAAGCATTGCGTGCAGGTTTATGTCCGGGCGAAAACCGCCGACGGCAAGCCTCCCGCGGTGGGGACGTTCAAGGACGACCTCCTGAATGAGCGGCCCACCCGTCTCGGCGGGTATTGGTGGGATGAAAAGCACGTTCTGGTGGAGGACGCCGGCCTGACCGGCAAGTTCATCCGCTCGATCGAGATCGCCCTGCCGGGCGGCGGGGAGCGTTGGCCCGCCCGCGTCGCCGCCCGGTTCGAGCGCCTGCAGGCCATGCTCCTGGAAGTGCTCCCCGCCGGCGACGGCGGGCTTCCCGCGGCCGCTCCCCTCGAGTTCACGCGCTCCCGGTTCGATTTCGACGGGCATTTCGTCGCCTCCTACGCCTGGGACGGCGAATGGCGGGTGCGCCTCGACGGCGCGTTGGGCGTGCGTTCGTGGGAGGACGGCGGCGCGGAAACGCTGCAGATCAAGAACCGGGGAATTGTTTTTTCCGGCGCCGGCGCGGCGCTGGGCGCCGCGTTCGGCGAGTCGCTTCGCGTGCCGGGCGGCTCCGATTGGCCGTGGCGCGCGCTCATGGCTTCGGGGATTCTGCGGGCCGAAAGATACGACCGCCTCCAGGACGAGATGCGCGGACGGCTCCGCCGCGCCGCGCTCGAGGCGCATTTCCGTCTTCGGGTGGAGCTCGAGGACGACGCGGACGCGCTTGCCCCCGCTCCCGATTCCGCAGGCGGAATCGACGAATCCACGGCGGAGCTGCGGACGGTGGCGTTGGTCGTCGGGCCGGGGCGGGTGCTTATCCCGGCGCCGCTGGACGCGCGGGGCATCGCCCGGATCGAATCCATCGTCCTGCGCCTGGCGGACGGCGCCGAGGCGCCGGCCAGATTCATCGGCGCGGCGCGGGACTACCTGGCCCTGTTCGCGGCGACCGACGCCGACCTGAACGCCGACGACGTCCCGCCCGGATTCGCGCTGCTCGATCCGTTCGTGGTGCCGGACGAGGCGTTCGCCCCGGAAAGCGATTTCGCCGGCCTGAACGCGCTTGGCCTGTTCCTGCGCTGGCGCGTCGACTACGACCTCGGACGCCGCCGCGAGACTTTCGACCATGACCGCTGGCTGGGAATCCATCGCGGGTACCGGGACGTCCCGATCGTTTCCACCCTCGCCAACGAGGAAAACGGCAGCCTGGCCTTCGATCTCGACGGCAGGCTGGTCGCCGTCGCCCTGGCGCAGCGCATTCCGCCGCTCGATTCGCCGGCCGCGGGCGGCGTGCGGACCGGCGCCCCCGCCTTCCGCCCGCTCCGGCAGGTGTACGAGTCGCTGCACGGGGAACGGGCGCTCGACCCGACGCTGGTTCCAGCCGACCGGGAGGACGGCAAGCGGCTGATCGCCCTGGGCGTGGAATGGCAGAAGCTGGACGCCAACACCTCGCGGCTGTTCCAGGCCGAGGCCGCGACCCGGGGCGGAAAAATCGGCCTGCTGGTCATTCGCGTGTATCCGGATACGCCGGCCGCGGACATCGGGCTGCGCGAACACGACGTGTTGCTGCGGGTTTTCGTCCCCGGCCAGACGGAGCCGGTGGAGTTGTCGCCCTCCACCGAGCACATGCCGGGTATATCGCTTCTCGATCTGGAGGACGTGTCGGCGGAGGCGACCCAACGCCTGATGGCGAGCCTGCCGCCTCCCTGGCCTTCGCGGGAGAACGCCCTGACCTCGCTCCTTGGCGGCGTCGGGGTCTGGCGCACGGTCAGGATCGAGTACCTTCGCGAGGGCAAATTGCGCGAGGCGGAGTTCGTCACCAGGTATTCGCCCCCCGATTTCAAAAACGCGCCCCACTTCAAGGCACGGGCGCTGGGCATGACGGTGAAGCCGGTCACCCAAGAAGTGCGGAGCTTTTTCCGGCGGGATGACGATTCCGGGGTGATCGTTTCAAAGGTCGACGCCGGGGGCAGGGCGGCGGTGGCCGGTCTCCATCCGTACCTTCTCGTTCTCGCCGTCGATGGGCGTCCGGTGGCCGGGTATGCCGAATTCAAGGCGGCGATTTCCGGGTTCGAGGAGGGGGAGGCGGCGGCGATCGGGTTGTTGGTGGAGGGGTTCGGGAAAACCAGATTGGTGAAGATCGAGAAATGACGGCTGTGGACTTTTGAAGGAAATCGGGCCAACCGCCGCCCGATTTCCTTCAAAACCTCCAAAAGTCCGGGTTGGGAAACTCCGGATTTCAGCGCTTGGCGCCGGTTTTCTTGTTTTCCGGCGCGTTGACGTCCAGGCCCCGCTCGATAAGGCGGTCCAGGCGGCTGCGCTCGCGCTCGCGACCGACCACCTCTTCGAATTCCTCGTACCATTGCACGACGAATTCGAACGTCCTCTCCTGTTGGCGCGACTTGAGCGGCACGACCGGACGGCGGTTTTTCCAGTTTTTACGGAACAGTTCCTCCCGCCGTTCCAAAACTCCGCTCCGCCACCCGTTTACCAGTTCCTCGGAAAACACCGCATCCTCTTCTTTAATCAAATCCATAATATCCCCCTGCCATTCCCCGGCCGGACCCCCGTCCGGCTTCAATTCCCCATAACGAACCATAACTATCTGTCCCGAAGGGCGTACAATCATGCGCGAATTTGACCCGCCCCGGTTCAATCCATCCCCGGCCGATGATGCAACGCCGATTTTCGACTAAAGTTGATCATTTGCAACATCTTTTTAAAAAAAGTTTGTTTGATTTTCTTTAAGTCGACTTTTGGAGGAAATCGGGCCAACCGCCGCCCGATTTCCTCCAAAAGTCCACCGCTTTGCAAAAAACGAAAACGCCTGTGCCGCAAGGATCGTGATTTTTACCAATTGGGCATTCGGCGGTTCGAATGCCCAATTGGTAAAAGTTCGGGTAAAAATCCAGCCAATGGCAATTCGTTTGCAATATCCCGGTCCGGTGCGAAGGAATTGCTGCGGCGACGGCGACAAGTCGGCCGATAAAACTGGGTGGTACTACGACGCCATATTTGTGGACTTTTGGAGAGAATCAAACGGCGGTTTGTTTGATTCTCTCCAAAAGTGGACAAACAAACCATGATGGGAAAATTGTCCCGGTGGCTGGCGCTGGCGCTGGCGTGCGCTTCCGCGCAGGCGGCCGATATGTGGTTTTCCCCGACCGCCAACGGCGTGACGACCAACAACGACTGCGGCGTCGTCGCCGCCCTGAGGGGCGGCCCGCGCGTCCGGCGCGCCAATCGGCTTTCCACCGCCGCCGCCGACGAGGACCTGTCCCTGTCGGACAAGATCCACGCGGGAGATGAGATTCTAACCGGCCCGGAAGGATTGGTCGAGGTGGCGTCCGGGAAAAACGTCATAATCCTTGCCGGGCCGAATACCGCCCTGCGTTTTCTCGGTTTGCGGCTGTTTGAACAACAGGCCGCGAAGAAGAGTTCGCGATTGGACGCCGAACTCGTCGCAGGCTCGGTCCGGATGCAGGTGCGGCTGAACACGGCCAGTCCGGAGGCGGTGCTGCTGAACGCGCCGGCAATGGCTTCGCTCCTGGAGCGGGGCGATTGCGCCGCCGTCCTCGCCGCTTCCTGGCGGCTGACGGTTTTGGAGGGAGGGGCCGAATGCCGGCTTGGCGGGACGGACGTTCCCGTCGAAGTTGGAGCGGGAAGAACGCTTGCCGCGGATGGCGCGCCGGCGCTCGCGGCGGAGTCGATCGCGGAAATCAAAACCAGGCTGCCCTTCGCCTATGAGATTCGCCGGGCGGCGTTGCCGCCCAATCCGCTCCCGGATCCGGGGGCGGACGCGCCGTGATCGGGAATGCGAGTCGATTTTGAAGGAAAGCGAACGGCGGTTTGTTTGATTTTCTCCAAAAGTCGACCATGGAGAGATCCCGTGTCTGAAAAGATTCTTTTGGATTCCTTGGCGAAGTTGTCGACCAAACGTTCTCCGGCTTCCAGGAGCGGCGAGACGAAAAGCGGCGGCGCCTCCCCGACGAAGAGCGGATTCGACGGCTTGCTCCAATCCTATCTCGGGCGCAAGGACCGCACCGGCGCCGGCAGGAATGGGGGGAAAAGCGCGCTGTTGTTCGACCCTCTCGGCGGCTCCCCGGGTTCGCTTCGCAAAAAATCGAAATTCGACGAGGAGAAGGACGCCATCCGCCGGAAGGCCGAAGAGGCGGAGGAGGCGGGCGAACAATACGCGGACCAAACCGGCGTTTCCAGCTTCGCCGAATTCTTCGCCCTCCTCGTCGAAGACGGCCCCATGGACGATTCCATCGCCGAGGCCGCCGCCGAGGCCGCCAAAATCATACTCGACCTGTTCCGGGAAGGGGGCGCGGCGGCGGCGGCCGACGGCTCCGCCGGGTCCGCCTTGGCGGAGCTTTTCCCCGGGGCGTCCGGGAGCGCCCGGTCCGGGTTGGGCGCGGGCGCGATTCAATCCTCGGAGATGGCGGGTGCGCTCGACGCCGCCAATGTCAGCGCGGAGATGAACAATGCCGCCGTGTTGGCGACGCTCGGGGAATTGCTCGCCGGCATGCCGAAAAACGCGCTTGAACAGGCGCTGCGCGATCTTTCCGCCGGAAAGCCGGGGGACGGCGGCATCGTCGAGACCATGCTGGCCGCCCTGAATGGAACGGTTGTTTCCGGCGGGGGGGAAGCGGCCGCCGCCGACTTGCTGGCGCGGCTTGGCTTGCAGGACAACGTTTCCGGAAAACTTGCCGCCGAGGCGGCAAATAATGCCGGTGAAACTGATCTTAACGGCGCGTTCGAGAAAAATCTTGCCGACAATTCCGGAAAAATTTCAAACCTCGCCGCCGCCGAGACGCAGGGTGCGAAACCGGCGCCAACGGAGTCTCGCGTCCGACTTGAATCGGGCGGCGTGTCCTCCGGCGTCAAAGCGTTGCAGGGCGCGGGCGGCGGATTCGGGTCGGGGCGCGACGGCGCCGGCGGGTTTTTGGAAAATCTGGAATCCAGGTTGCTCGACAATTCCGGCGGCGGCGCGCGTGAAATCGCCGAAGCTCTCTCGGGCGCGGGATTCGACAAGGCGCCGGAAGCGACGACAGCCGCGGCGGCGCCCGCCACCGAGTCGCCCGGCCGGCAAAGCGCGCTGTCCGACCAGATCGGGAATATCGAACGCATCGCCGAGATCATGCGGCACAACAACCGCCAGGGCGTGCAGAATCTGACCCTGCAACTATCGCCGCCGGAGTTGGGCAAGCTGCTGATCCGGGTGGAAAACCGCGGCGGAAGGGTGTCGGCGACGTTCCGGGTCGGCCACGCGGAATCGGCGGCGCAGCTTCAGGGCGGTTTGCGGCTGTTGAAGGACAACCTCCGGGCGCGGGGGATCGAGTTGGGCGAGGTCGAGGTTCGCGAGGACCCGTCGCTGTCCGGCGGCGACGGAGACGGCGAAGACGGCGGAGCCGAACCGGATCGCGGCGGGAACGTCGGCGGCCGGTCGGCGGGAAGCCGGACCGACGCCGCGGACGAGGCGGACGCGGTCGAAGCGGTCGAAACGACGGCGGCCGGCGTGGATGAAAACGGCCGTTTGAACCTGCTCGCCTGATCCGCCGCCCGCGGGCGCGGGAACGGGAACTGAATTTTACAGGAGATCATCATGTCGGTCGGATCCTCAACCTACGATTACAGCACCTCCACGACCCAGTTGCGGGCGCAGGCGGAGAAGGACGCGGTCAGCAGCGGCAAGGTGACGCACCAGGACTTCCTTAAATTGTTGACGACGCAGCTTACCAAGCAGGATCCGTTGAATCCGATGCAGGACATCGATTTCACCGCCCAGCTCGCCCAGCTCCAGGCGCTGGACGAACAGGTCGCCATGACCAAGTCCATGCAGGCGCTGAGGCTCGACATGCAGATCCAGGCCGGATCGAACATGATCGGGAAATACGTGTCCGGCGTCGACAAGAACGGCGAGGCGGCGCTGGGCATGGTGACCCGGGTGGCGCAGACGGACGGCAACGTGTACCTCGAACTCGCCAACGGCCAGCAACTGGAGGTGAGCGGCGTCTCGAACCTGTGGAACGATTCCTCGAGCATGTCCCAGGAGATCATCAATTCCGGCGGCATAATCGGCATGTGGGTCGACGCGGGCTACGATTCGGCCATGCAGCCGATCCAGGGCATTGTCGAAAAGGCGCTCATCAACAACGGCGTGGTGCAGATGCAATTGTACGGCGGCAAGGTCGTCTCCTGGGACCAGGTCCGCGAATTGCGTTCGCCCACCGAGGACGAGTTGCTGTACACCTATCCCGACGAGGTCAGGCTCGCCTATGCGGACGCGCTCAAGAACGTCGGCAAGGTGATCGGCGGCGTGAACGACAAGGGCGGGACGGTCGGCGGCATGGTCGCCAACGCCGGCATAATCGGCTCCGACGTCTATTACGTCCTGTACAACGGCGAACAGGTGAAGGTTGGAAACGTCGCCGGCGATCCGCGCGATCCGGCCGTCGAGGATTACGCCGAGAATCTCGGCGGATTCTGGGTCGAAGGGCTCGACGCCCTGTCCAACGACGTCGCCGGCGTGGTGATCGGCGCGGAGCCGGCCGGGGACGGCGTCGTCCTGGTTCTGGCGAACGGGGACCGGGTCTATTTCGACGCGCTCACCAAGATCCGCGAAGCCACCGCGGACGAGAAACAGTCCGCCATCGACATGGTCAACGCCGGCGGCGGCGAGGAAGGCGGCGGCGACGGGAGCGGCGAAGCCGCCGGCGGCGAAGAATAAAGGCAACACCGTTGCCCAGCCCCTGCAAACGCCCATGATCTTCAAACGCGCCGCCGGCGCCTCATGACGAGGGGTTTGACTTCTTTCTGGAGTTTCGCAAATTGGGCCTTCAAACCGCCGAACGCCCAATTTGTAAAAGCCACAACCCTTGCGGCACAGGTGTTTTCGATTTTTGCAAAGTGGCGATTGGCGGTGTAATCGCCACTTTGCAAAACTTCAGTTCTTTCATACGAGGAGAAACGCATGGGCCTCAGCCAAGCGCTTTCAACCGGCATCAGCGGCCTCATCACCCACCAGAAGGCCATGGACAACGTCGGCAACAATCTGGCCAACGTCAACACCGTCGGCTTCAAGAAGGGCATTTTCCAGTTCCGGACGCTGCTGGAACAGACGTTTCGCGGCGGCATGGGCGCCGACGCGCAGACCGGCAGGGGTTCGGTGAACCCGGTCCAGGTCGGGCTGGGCACGCAGACCGGATCGATAAACAAGGTGTTCACCCAGGGGCCGCTCGAGAACACCGCCAATCCGAACGACATGGCGCTCATGGGCAACGGCTTCTTCGTGCTTTCCCAGGGCAACGGCTATGTCTACACCCGGGACGGTTCGTTCTACATCGGTTCCGACGGAAGCCTCATGGGCGGCGACGGGCTGTTCGTCCAGGGCGCCATGGCGGTGAAGGATTCCCAGGGCGGCGTCGCCATCCCCGCCGACGCCAAGCTGGAAAACATCATCATCCCCATCGGCGCCGTCGGCGGCATGTCCCAGACCTCGAAGGTCGAGTTCAAGGGCAACCTCAACTCGAACCAGGAGCTCAGTTCCGGGCTCCAGCTCTTCGGCGGCGTTTCCTATCCCACGGTCGGCAATCTCCAGCAGTGGATGGCGAAGGCGGACTACAACGGCGGCGATCCGTTGAAGGACGCCAAGGTCGACACTTCGTGGAATGCGCTGGAGGAGAAGAGCTATCTGGTCAGCCAGGAAATGCTCGCCTACGCCCGTTCACAGGGCGTGGAGGCGGCGGGTCTTCCCGCCAACGTCGGCAGCTACACGGCGAACATAACCGCCGCCGGCCTCGGCGACACCTACGCCTACCAGGCGATCGACCTGACCGATCCGGCCAGCGCCACCTACGGGCAGGTCGTCGACGTCGTCACCTTGGGCTTGGGCGAGTTGGTCAAGGTCGACGATTTGCTCCCTCTCGGGTATGTCCCGGTGGTCGAGGAGATCAAGACCGTCAACGGCGGCAACGTCCAGACCTCGACCGCCCTGGGCGTCAAGATTCCCCAGTACCTGTCGCGCGGCGCGAGCGGCTATTTCAACGGCGAACCGTATACGGTGGAGAACGACTACACCTTTCCGCCGTGGGTGTACGAATCTAACGGCGGCGACTTCCTCGCCGCGGCCGGGACGGCGAAACTCGACGGCGAGATGTTCACCGACGCGGAACTCGAAAGCATCTGGGGCGCCGGTTCCACCTTCGCTCCCAACGGCTATGTGACGGTCGACGACGCGCCGCGCCCCGGCGAGACCTATCCCGCCAACCTGAACACCCCGCTCGAACAGCTCCAGTATCTCAAGGGGAATGTGTGGACCCAACCCTTCGCCAACGTCAAGAACGGCGACGAAATCACCATCGCCTTCGAGAAGGGGTCGAGCAAGGTCGAGGCCGTCTTCGTCTACAACCGGCCCGGCGAGGTCAGCCCCATGAATCCGCCGCAACAGCCGGTCGGCATCGAGCGGTCCTACACCCTCGAGCATTTCCTGAAGTTCCTCGGCGGCGACGTGGACGAGCCGACCTCCGCCTTCCCGGCCATCACCCCGGCCATGTACGGCGCCCCGGTCACCGGCGCCTATCCCGAAGGCGACATGTCGAGCCCGGATTTCGACCGCGCCGCGTACGAACTGGCGCTCCGGAACGTGGCGGTGACCAAGAGCGCCCGCAACCTGGACCAGGCCGGCGGCGCGATGGGCCTGCTTTCGCTTCCGCCCCGGATCAGCTCGACCAACTACGGCCCCGACGATTACGACGCCCCCGGCGAATCCGCCGGCGCGTATACCCGGAGCGGCGTATCCCCGGCGACCTACGAGCGCTGGGACGCGAACGAGGGGAAAATGGTCGTTCGCGACGACATCCCCAGCTTCAACGTTTCGTTCGTCGCGAACCTGGGCGCCGCCAACGCCATCTCGGACATCGGCATCAGCTTCAACAACGTGCCGCACGACGCCATGTTCTCGGCGGAGCAGGACTATTCCGCGCCCCAGGGCGGCTCGGCCTCGGCGACCATGACCTTCTACGACTCGCTCGGCAACCCCAAAACCGCCGCCGTCCGCCTCGCCATGGTGAGCCAGGACTCCGACTTCACCACCTGGCGCTGGTACGCGGATTGCGCGGACGATTCCGATTTCCCGTGGCAGGCGGATCCGGCGACCGGCGAAATCATTTCCAACCTCAATGTCGGGACCGGCCTGATCCGCTTCGACAAAAACGGCAATTTCGTCAAGGGCGCCGAATATTCGGAGACGCAGGGCATCGTCATCAACCAGAGCGACCGGGGCGTGAACGAGCCGATCTGGATCAAAATGCTGAACAACCTTTCGTCCGACCGGCAGCAGGATCTGGATTTCAGCTTCCTGACCATGTCGGCCGCCGCCAGCGACCTGACCCTCAAGTACCAGAACGGCGCGCCTCCCGGGACGCTCGACTCGTACCAGGTCAGCCTGGACGGCCTGATCCAGGGGGTGTACTCGAACGGCATCATCGCCCCCATCGCGCGGCTGGTGTTGGCGCTGATCCCCAACATGAACGGCCTGATCTCGGCCGGGGACAACCTGTTTTTCACCGGTCCGGCGTCCGGCGACGCCCAGTACGGCTACGCCAACGTCGGCGGGCGCGGCGAGGTCCGCCAGATGCAGCTGGAAACGTCCAACGTCGATCTTTCCGAGGAATTCACCAAGCTGATCACCGTCGAGCGGGGCTTCCAGGCGAATTCGCGGACCATCACCACGGCGGACGAAATGCTGCAGGAACTCCTTAATCTCAAACGCTAGCGCCCGGAAAAGGCCAACCTTGCGAGTGCCGAAGTCCAACCGTTCCGCAATCGACCTCCGATGCCGAAGGGGAATTCACTTCCCCGGAGGCGGAAGCCGGATGAACCGGGGACACTCCCCGCAAAGTCCAAATCGAAGATTTTGACTTTGCGGAGCACTAGGCGGAAGCCGCGCCGAAGCGGCCCGCGCCTGGTTCCGGTTTTTCCGGCCGCGCTCAAAGTTGACTTTTAGGGGAAATCGGGCGGCGGTTGGCCCGATTTTCTTTAAACGTCGACTCAAAACTGCCCGGCCAGCGGCGTCAGGAGCGTTTCGAGCAGCCGCTGCCCGAAACCGCGCCTGCGCCATTCCTCCAGCGTCAGCCGCCTCGCTGCGGCGACGTCCCTTTCGAATTGGCGGTGGGCCGCTTCCGCGAGGACCGCGTCCCGCGCGGCGAACACCGCCTCGTAGTTGAGAAAATGCGAGCGGCCGTCCAGGTTGGCGCTGCCGACCGCCAGCCAGCGGCCGTCGACGGCCATGGTCTTGGCGTGCAGGATGTAATGCGGCCATTCGTAGATTTCCACGCCGGCCGCGAGAAGCTCGCCGTAAAGGCGCACGCCGATTTCGCGGACGAACTTCACGTCCGCCGCGGCGGGGAGCAACAGCCGCACCCTGACGCCGCGCTCCGCCGCCGCGATCAGGGCCCGCCGCACCTCGCGCGGCGGAACGAAATAGGCGCAGGCGACATCGATCCGGTCGCGGGCGCCAAGCATGGCCGTTACGACCAGGTCGAGGATTTTCGGGCTCCGCGCCTCGGGCGACGATCCCACCGCGCGGATGTCCGCCGCATGCGTGTCGTAGAAATCGCGGCCGAAGGGATCGGGGTTTTCCGGCGCCGCGTATGCCGGCGGGATGAACGGATGGCGGCCGAGGATTTTCCCGCGCAGCCGCAGCAGGGGCTTGTCGACCGCCTTTTTGAGCGGGTTGAGGATGGTGAGGGGGAGGGTTTTCCCGAGCCAGCCGCGCCCCGCCTGCTCCCAGGTCTCGGCGAATATCCTTTCGGCGTCGATCGCGACCGGACCGGCCGCGAGGAGCGCCGTGTCCCGCCAGCCGGAGATCCCGTCCCCCCGCTGCGCGTCCGAGAGGTTGATGCCGCCCATGACGGCGTAATGGCCGTCGACGACCAGGATTTTCCGGTGGTCGCGATTGTTGGCGCGGACGACGGTCCATGAAGCGAGGAAGGGGTTGAACACCCGCGCCTCGAGATTCGGTGCCGCCATTTCCCGCGGATCGGCGACGATTCCCCGGTCGTAGCCGGCGGCGTCGACCAGCAGCCGGACTTCCACGCCGCGCTTCGCCGCGTCCTTCAGCGCCTGAAAAAAGCGGTCGGTGATCTCGTCCCTCCCGACGATGTAAGTCTCCATGGAGATCCGCCCGCGGGCCGAGGCGATGAGTTCAAGCATGACCGGATAGGCTTCGTCGCCGTTCTGAAGCAGCTTCGCCGGGGTGTCCGGCCTGGCGGCGGTCCCGGTCGCCCTATCGAGCGCCGCCTCGAATTCCCGGCTTCCCACCGGCTCGGAGCGCTGTCGGCATTCGTCCGCCGCGCGGAAAAACCGCCGCCCCCGGACCGGAAACGCGGTGCAGCCGGCGGAGAACGCGATGCAAAGCGTCAACGCGGCCGTAAACGGCGGGATGCTCGCGATCATGACGATTTTCCCCCAGGGCTCCGAACCGCCGCGCCCGCGGGCGGGGAGCAAGCCTGTTGCCTCCGTTGCAAAAGCGTTGTAGACTGAAGTTTCGCAACCTGGCGATCACCACCGCCAAGCGCCACGTCGCAAAAATCGAAAACGCCCGTGCCGCGAGGGTGGTGATGGTTGCCAATTGGGCCTTCGACGGTTTGCAGGCCCAATTGGCAAAACTCCAGTTATAATTTCCGTCCGGGAAGCGGCAACCGAAAACATCCGGGCGCCGTCGCGGGCAGGGGACGACCCGCCCGCCACATCATCAACCCAACGAGGAGAAGGCGATGCACAATGCGGAAAAAAGGGTGGCTATCGTCACCGGCGGCAGCCGCGGAATCGGACTTGGCATTTCCCGCGCGCTCGCGGACAAGGGGCGGAAGCTCGCCATCGTGTACCACCAGGGGGTCGAGCACGCCGAAAAGGCGAAAAACGAGCTGTCGGCGAAAACCGAGGTGCTGCTGGTGAGGGCCGATGTGGGGATCAAGGCCGAGGCGGAACGCGCGGTCGGCGAAGTGCTGTCGAAATGGGGCAGGGCGGACATCCTGGTCAACAACGCCGGCGTTTTCGCATACCGGACGCTCGCGGAAATGGACGAGGCGTTTTTTGAAGAAATACACCGGACCAATCTGCTGTCGGCGATTTTCATGAGCCAATCGGCGCTGCCGGCGATGAAGAAAAACCGTTTCGGCCGCATCATCAACGCCAGCTCCATTTCCGGCCGCCTCGCGGACATCGGGCTGGTCGCCTATGGCTGCTCGAAGGCGGGCGTGGACATCTTCACCCGGATCGCCGCCGGCGAACTCGGACCGTGGGGGATCACCGTCAACGCCTACGCGCCCGGCATCATCGCCACCGACATGACCGCCGGCATCATCGCGACGCGATCCGCCGAAAAGCTCGCCTCCATTCCGCTCGACCGTTTCGGCGACATCATGGACGCGGGGCATCTGGTCGCGTTTCTCGCCTCCGACGAGGCGGGCTATATCAGCGGCGAAATCATCGGCGTGGACGGCGGCATGTGCAAGGTGCAGAGCACCATCAAAGCGGGGGACTGAGCCCATGCTTATCGGCGTCGATATCGGCACCTCGGGCGCGAAGGCCGTTCTCATGCGCGAAGACGGCGCCATGGTCCGTTCGCATCAGGAAGAATACCCCATAAAAACCCCGGCCCCCGGCTGGGCCGAGCAGGAGCCCGACGCCTGGCTCGACCGGGCGGCGCGCTGCATCGCGCAAGTGTCCGCCGCCGACGCCCCGGAGGTGAAGGGCGTCGCGTTCTCCGGGCAGATGCACGGCATCGCCCTGGTCGGCGCGGACGGGCGTCCCGTCCGCGACGCCGTCATCTGGGCGGACAACCGGTCGCGGGCGGAGATCGCGGAGATCGAGTCCACGGTCGGTTCCGCCGAATTGACTTCCGTCACCCTCAACCGCGCGGCTTCCGGATTCGGCCTGCCTTCCCTGGTGTGGCTGAAAAACCACGAGCCCGAAGCCCTGGAGCGCGCGAAATACGCGCTTTGCCCAAAGGATTACGTGCGTTCCCGCCTCTGCGGGGAGTTCGGGCAGGAGGCGTCCGACGCCTCCTCCACCTGTTGCCTCGACGTGCGCAAGGCCGAATGGGCGTGGGGCATACTGGAAAAGCTCGGCCTGCCGCGGCGAATATTCCCCCGCGTCGCGCGTTCGGAGGAATTGGCCGGGCGGCTGACCCCGGAAGGGGCGGCCCGGTGCGGGCTGGCGGCGGGCGTCCCGCTCTTCTTCGGCGGCTCCGACAACGGCATGGCGGGCATCGGTTCCGGCGTGGTGGAGGAGGGCGACATCGGCGTCAATATCGGCACCGGCGGCCAGGTCGGCACCATCGCCGCCCGTCCGTGCTTTGACGCCGAATTCAGGACCTCGACGTTTTGCCATCCCTTCACCGGGAGGTGGAGCCTGTTCGGGGCCTCGCTCTCAGCCGGGCTGGCGTTGAAATGGTATCGCCGGGCTTTTCACGGGGACAAGCGTTTTTCCGCGCTCGACGCGATGGCCGCGCGGGCGGAGCCCGGTTCCGGCGGGCTGTTTTTCCTGCCCTACCTGACCGGGGAACGGACGCCGTGGCTTGATCCGTCGGCGCGCGGCATGTTCTGGGGGTTGACCCTGCGCCACGGCGAGGCCGAGGCGACGCGGGCGGTGATGGAGGGGGTGGCCTTCGCCCTCGACCAAAGCTTCGAACTGATCAAGGCGGCGGGGGTGAAGCCGAAACGCCTGCTCTTTACGGGGGGTGGGGCGAAAAGCCCGCTCTGGCCGCAGATCCTGGCGGACATGTTCGGCATGCCGCTGCGGACCGTCGCCGGCGGGGACGCCTGCGTCGGGGCGGCGATCATCGCCGGCGTCGGAGCCGGAGTGTACCGCGACGCGGCCGAAGGCTGCCGGATCGCGGCCGCGCCCGGAGGCCGCGTTTACGAACCAGACGCGGATGCGCGAAAAAGATACGCGGAGAGTAAGGAAGCGTTCGCCGAGCTGTATTTGCGGAACAGGGAGCTGTTCGCGAAGACGGCCGGGAAATAGTGCCACAACGTCATATTTGCGATGTGGTTCCCGCAAATATGGCGTAGCGGGAATAGTCTTTCCATCGCCGGCGAAGCGGCTGCGACAGTCGGTCTGTCAACCGGGCGCGTTTCATGCCGGCGGCGGGTGTGCGGCAAAAGAGGAGGACTGGGCCATGTTGTACGCATTGCTGGTCGGTTTGGTCATCGGCGTGGTGGCGGGGTGGTTGATGAAATTGAATTTGGGCATCGTTTGGAGCATTGTTCTCGGTTTGGCCGGAAGCGCGGTCGGCGGTTTCGTTTTCGGCCAGCTCGGGCTTCAGACCTACGGCGTGCTCGGCAGCCTGGTCAGCGGCGTGGTCGGCGCCGTTCTCGTCCTGTTCATCGTCGGCAAGATCCGCGGCCGCCGGGCGTGACGCCCGGCCGCGCGGCGGCGGCATCAGGAGCACTAGGGTTCCGTCTTGAGCCTGCCGCGCAGCAGGAGATCGTTGCGCTCCACATTGTCCAGCTGCAGCTCACCCCGCGACCAGCCGCCGCCGAGGTCGCGGATAACCACGATCAACTGCTCCGGCCCCTTGCGGTAACGCATGAGGCGGAACCCCGATCCGCTTTCGGAATTGACGAGTTCCCAGGAGGACAGGGGCGTCTGCGAACGGTAGAAGTCGATCGCCGAACGCCAGTCCAGGGGACCGGCGTAATGGAAAACTCCGGTCCGGAAGCGCGAGCCCTGGAAGGAATGCGATTTGTCGCCGACGATCGTGTATTCCGCCGGTACCGGCAGGTCCTCGAATTGGAGGTCGCGATACAGCGTCACGTCGCCTTGGCGCTCCCCGGGATGGAACGGGACTTCCCGGTTGCCGCCGTCGGCGTATGGCTCCCGGCATCCGGCGCCCAGCAGGAGGGCCAGGATGGCGGCCAGACCGCATTGTCGTATGAACATCGTTTCCCTCCGGTCGATAGCGGCGCGCCCCGCGAAAATGGTTTCCCTCCGGCCAACGCCGGGACGCCGCCTGCACTGATTATCGGCTCCGGATGGCGGCGGGGTTGAGGAAAACCGGCGTCTCATTTGCGCGGCAGGAACTGGTCGAGCACGTTTTCCAGTTCGCGCGGATTGATCGGCTTTGAAATATAGCCGTCCATGCCGGACCTGAGGCAGCGTTCGCGGTCGCCGATCATGGCGTTGGCGGTCAGGGCCACGACCGGGATCCGGCGCGGGCGGTTGAATTTGGTCTCCATCTCCCTTATCCGCCGGGTAGCCTCGAATCCGTCCATGTGGGGCATCTGGCAGTCCATGAGCACCAGGTCGAAGTTGCCGGAGAGCGCTTCCCGCACCGCCTCCCTCCCGTTGTCAACCACCGCCACCGGATAGGCGAGCTTGCCGAGAATGCCCTTGGCCACCTTTTGGTTGATGACATTGTCCTCGGCGAGGAGGATCCGCAATTTTCGGAGCGCGGTCACCCGCTCCCGGTCGGCCTCGCGGCCCCCGGCGCTCGCCGTCACCGGCCGGGTGCGCCTTTTCGTCTGCCCCCCCTCGGCGAAAAGCTGCCGCAGAACGTGGAGGAGCTGGACCTGCCACAGCGGTTTGACGAGGACGGCGTTGAAGGATCCGGGCGAGGGGGCGGGAAGCGCTTCCGCCGCCTTCGGTTGGGTCAACACGGTGATGTAGGCGTTCGAACTCCCGGGGAGCGCCCTGACGCCGGCGATGAACTTTTCCAGGTCCGCCCAGCCGGGATTCGTCCGGAACACCAGCGGCGGCATGGCCGGCGAGCCTTGGGAAAAGTCCTTGAGCAAGTCCATGGCCTGGCGCTCGTCCGCCGCCGGAAGCACCGACAAGCCCAGGCGGGAAAGCAGCCCGGCTTCGACCGCCCGCGCCCAGGCATGGGGCTCGACAAGGAGCGCGGTCATCCCGTGCCACGGGTACTTTCGCGTATCGCGCCCGGCCACGTCGGAAGCGCCGGAATTGCCCATGACCACGGAAAATCCGAAGCGCGAACCCTTGCCCTCCTCGCTGGCCAAGCTTAACGCCCCGCCCATCAGGGCGATGAGGCGCCTGGTTATGGCGAGGCCGAGGCCGGTGCCGCCGAAGCGCCTGGTGGTGCTGTTGTCGGCCTGTTCGAACATGTCGAATATTTTCGCCTGTTTGTCGGCCGGGATGCCGATGCCGGTGTCGGCGACGTCGATGTCGTATTGCGTCTCGTTCCCGCTGACCGGAACGCCTTTCACCCGCACCGTCACCGTGCCGTTTTCAGTGAACTTGACGGCGTTGGAGACGAGATTGATGAGTATCTGGCGGAGGCGGATCTGGTCGCCGATCACGTTCGGGGAGATGTCGTCGGCGAAATCGAATATCAGTTCGTCGCCCCGCTCCTCTGCCTTGGCGGCAAGGAGGCGCAGGCTTTCCGCCATGCCGACCCGAAGGTCGAACGCGGATTTCTCAAGCGTCATTTTTCCCGCCTCGATTTTGGAGAAATCGAGGATGTCGTTGATGATGGTCAGGAGCGAGGAGGCGGAGCTTTTGATTATTTCCTGGTATTCCTTCTGTTCCTCGGTGAGGTCGGTTCGCGCGAGAAGCTCGGCCATGCCCACGATGCCGTTCATCGGCGTCCTGATCTCGTGCGACATGTTGGCGAGGAATTCGCTTTTCACCGCGTTCGCCCGCTCCGCCTCGAAGCGCGCCTTTTCCACTTCATGGATATGGCGCCGGAGTTGCGCGTCCATGCGGGACCTGCGCTCGCGCAGCGTCAGCCACCAGCCGGCGATGAGCGCGACGCCGACGACGAGAAACGTGGGTATCGTCCCGACCAGGACCGCCGCGCGGTAATCGAGGGGGGCGAAAGCGAGCACCGCGAAGTCGCCGTCCACCGCCAGGGCGTGGGAAAACGCGTAGCGCTCGCCCCCGTCCCCGAAGACGTCGCCCGGAGCGCCGGGATAATCGAGATTGATCAGGGCGGCGGGCGCGCGCGCCCGGCCGGGCGCGGCCTTCCCCCGGTGGCCCGTCCAAAGCGGTTCGATGATCTCCGCGTCCAGGGTTCGGCCGGTCCAATCGTCCCGGTTGGAATGGATGACGATTCCGGAACGATCGACGACGGCGGTAAGGGGGGAGGCCGGGATCGAGGCGAGGGCGTTCCGCGCCGACAGCGCGATCACCAGCAGCGCCGTCGGGGGCGGGTTTTCGCCGCCGGCCACGGGATAGGCCCGGTAAATGCGGTATTCGCCGCCGTCGGTTCTTCCGACGCCGCGAATCGATTCGCCCCGGCTCCGCCCGGGGTCGTCGAGAGCGAACAACCGGCGGAAATCCACGTCCCGATCATAGTCGTTGGACGAGGCGGCGACGACGACCGCACCCTCCAGGTCGATCAGGAGGATGTCGTTAACGTCCATGAGCGACGCCGCGTTTTGGAATATCCGCCCCAGGCGGGAGGGTTCGCGGTCGCCGGGGGCGAACCCGAGTTCGGGCAGCCGCGTCAGGGCGCGGCCGGCCCGGTCGGTTCGCGAAAAGAGGAAATCCATGTTTTCCGCGTATTTGGCGGCCGCGAGCCGCATTTCACGAACCGCTCCCGTTTTTGCGCCGGCCAGGAGCAGCCACCAGAGAGACGCGATCAACGCCGCCGCAATGACGGCGATCCAGCGCTTGTTGCCGCGCAATAACAATGCCGACGCGTCCTTCGCGGTCGCGGAGGCGTTCTTGACCATTGAGGCAGTCTCCCAGTGGACTTTTGGAGGAAATCGGGCCAACCGCCGCCCGATTTCCTCCAAAGATGTTACTGCTTGCGGACCAACGGGTTGATTTTTCGCCCTGTCGGGCGATACCGCCGACCTTGCAATA
>JAISXA010000122.1 GCA_031270685.1 Planctomycetota bacterium | reverse complement strand
GCCTGGTTCCCAACTCCTCCTCGAGATCCTTGATCCGCTTTGACAGCGTCGGCTGCGCGACATGCAGGGAATTCGCCGCGCCGGTCACGCTGCCCTCCCGGGCGACGGTGAGAAAGGAGTGCAAAACCCGCAGTTCCATCGGCAATCACTCCCGAAACGGCATCGCCGTCGTGCGGCGCCATGATATTCCCATTAAGAATATCATCATATTTTTTATAAATATTGGCTATTCAATATTTTCTGTTTTATAGTATTCGCGACGGGAATGGACTTTTGAAGGAAATTGAACAAACGGGCTGACCGCCGATGAACCGCGGATGACGGCGGATCTTCCGGGCGAAAAACTCGGCATCCGTTATGGCGCCAATGCCCGGGCGATTCTTGAAGCTGTGCCTGAATAATTCAAAACCGGGACGGAAAGGCGCTTGATGCCTGCCGAATCTTGGAGAATGCGTCGCAAATGGCATAACAGCGTCAGGTTCGCGGTCGCTGTCGTTTTCATGATCACGGCGGCTTTCTGCATAATCATCGCCCCGGAGACAGCCGCCGGATTCCTGATGTTTCAGCCCGGGCCGACGTGGGTGAAATTGGCGACGGGCGGCGCTGTCTCCGGAGTCGCGTTGACCGTGGGATTCCTCCTCCCGACTTTTCTGTTCGGGCGGTTTTTCTGCGCCGTTTTCTGTCCGTTGGGAACAGCGCAGGACGTGATTGGCGCGTTCCGTCCTCGTCGGCGGACAACCCTCCACAACTTCCAGGCCGTTCGCTATGGAGTGGCCGCATTGTCGTTGTCGCTGCTCGCGGGAGGCTGGGCGGTTGCGTTCAGGTATCTGGATCCGTTTTCGCGCTTCACCGCCTTTGTCGCCGCGGGGAAAAGTATCGCGGGCGCGGACTCGGCGCCGTTCGTCTACGGTTCCATGGCGGGCGGCATTGTTCCGGCTGTCGCGCTGGCGGCGCTGGCGTTGTGGAAAAAGCGGGTGTTTTGCGTTTCGCTTTGCCCGGTTGGAACCGTGCTTGGCCTGTTTTCCCGATTTGCGCTTCACCGGATGCGATTGCGCGACTCTTGCTCCGGGTGTGGGGTATGCGCGGCGGCGTGTCCGACCGGCTGCATAAACAACGGCGTTCGGGAAATCGACGGCGAGCGTTGCGTGCTTTGTTTGCGGTGCGTTTCCATTTGCCCCATCGGAAGCGTTTCGTATACGCGACAGCGGAACCGCTACCATGGAAACGCCGTCGCCGTCGACGCGTCAAGACGACGGTTTCTTATGGCTGGCGCGATTCTCTCGGCGGGAATGGTTGGGGCGGGCTTGCGGCTGTCCGGCGCGATTCGGGGCCTGGCCCGCGCCGCCGAAAATCCGGACGGCCTGATTCTGCCCCCCGGAGCCGTTGACGCCGATCGCTTCGCCAGGCGGTGCACCGGTTGCCAGCTCTGCGCCGCCGCCTGCCCGGTCGGCGTCATAACGCCGGCCCCGCATGGTTTCGGCCCGGTCCGGCTCGATTACGCCGGATCGGGATGCGCCTACGATTGCGCCCGATGCGGCGCGGTTTGTCCTTCGGGCGCGCTTCACCGGCTTGAACTGGCGGACAAGCAGTGGCTAAAGATCGGCGAAGCGACGCTCGACAAACAAAAATGCCGGATTACCAGAGAGAACGCCGCCTGCGACCTCTGCGTGAAAGCCTGTCCAAAGGGCGCCATCCTTTTGTTTGACGGTCCGGGCGGATTGCGGATGCCCGAGGTCGCGGCTTTTCACTGCATCGGTTGCGGCGCCTGCCAGGCGGCCTGTCCCGAACGCTTCGCCGCCATCGCCGTAAGTCCGGTTGAACAGCGGCCCATGGGCATGGATTTTTAAACAAGGCAACGCGGGAGAGGCGGAAAAGAAGGCGCGAA
Organism: Planctomycetota bacterium; assembly: GCA_031270685.1. Lineage (GTDB taxonomy): Bacteria > Planctomycetota > SZUA-567 > SZUA-567 > SZUA-567 > JAIRTL01. Next base: position 4,253 of record JAISXA010000122.1, on the reverse strand, counting down.
GGACACGGGAAGAGACCGCCAGCGTAAGATCTTGGAACGCAATATCCACGCGGTGAACGGCAAGGAGATCGACCATGACGAAAACAGGGAAGCATTCGGCGGAAATCATGATGATTCTGATGGCGGCGGCCTGCAGGTTCTGCGGCGCGGCCCGGGGCGAATCTGGAGTAGATCAAAGGGAGGCAGAGATGAACGCGGTCAGGTTCGAACAGATTTTCCCATTGGGCGAGAAGAATGACGACTATGCTCAATACTTCACCGGGCAGAGTTATATAAAGCGGCTTGCTGCCGGGGACGTATTCATTTCGAACGTCACCTTCGAACCGGGAGGTCGCAACAACTGGCATATTCACCGCAAAGGCGGGCAGATATTATTGTGCACTGCCGGTTACGGCTGGTATCAGGAAGAGGGAAAACCCGCCCGGGAATTGCGCCCCGGCGATGTCGTGAGTATTCCAGAGGGCGTAAAGCATTGGCACGGCGGGGCAAAAGATAGTTGGTTCTCGCACTTGGCTTTGAGCGTTCCAGTCGCGGGCGCTTCCACCGATTGGCTTGAACCGGTCGGCGACGAAGTTTATTTGAAACTGGCGGCGAATAGGGGACGCGCCGACAAAAGCAAGAAAACCATAAAGAAATTGAGCGTTGGCGAGGACTCGTTAAGCGCGCTGTTTCCGGAATTCGCGGCGATAAAAAACCGGTTCCTGTATGGCGAAGTCTGGTCCCAGGGCTCGTTGGACGATCATCTGCGCGCGCTGGTGACAATCGCTGCCCTGACTACCGTCGAGGGAATGGATTTGGAAGAACAGCTGCATGCCGCGCTGAAAATCGGGGTGCTTCCCTCGGAGCTTCAGGAAGTTTTTCATCAGGCCGCGCCGTATGTCGGTTTTGCCAAAGCGGAAAAGGGCCTTGCCGTGCTGGGCAGGGTATTGCGAAACGCGGGAGTCGATCTGCCGCTTGCCGGCAACGCAACCGTCACCGAGGAAAATCGTTTGCATAAGGGAGTTGAGGCGCAGAAAGCGATATTCGGGGAAATGATCGACGCTATGCGGGCAAACGCTCCGGACGACCTCAAATTTATACAGGATTATCTTTCCGCGTATTGCTTCGGCGATACCTATACGCGTAACGGGCTTGATTTGAAAACTCGTGAACTGATCACTTTTACCTGCCTTGCCGCATTAGGGGATTGTGCGGGGCAGTTGAAATCTCATACGGCCGGGAACTTGGCCGTTGGCAACGGCAGGGAGGTCTTGCTGGGCGTCTTGAATCAGAGCCTGCCGTATATTGGGTTTCCGCGAACATTGAACGCGGTTGCCATGGTCAATGAGATTGCCAAATGAAAAGGGAGGCATTACGTCATGATTTCCAGCGCCATGTTATTTTGTTTACTGTCCGCGCTATGTCTCTATGCCAAGATGACGGACGCGGCGGCGGAAGAATTTGTATTTGTCAAAGGCGGAACCTTCTTAATGGGAAGCCCCGCGGAAGAACCTGAGCGGGGACAAGACGAGGTTCGGCATCAAGTGACGGTGGGCAATTTTCATCACTGGAAACACCATCACGGACGAACAGGCCAATTTCCACAATCATTACGGCTACAACAATGATTCCAGCGGACGCGTTATCGGAGGCTACCAGGGAGGAACCGTGCCAGTGAACAGTTTCAAGCCCAACTCGCGGGGATTGTTCGACATGCACGGCAACGTCGGGGAATGGTGCTGGGACTGGTACGGCGAATACGGCGCGGATATCCCTGCCCCTGCGGGCCCGGCAACGGGCGCGTACCGCATTATCCGGGGCGGAGGCTGGAACGACTTTCCCAAGCATGTACGTTCCGCGTATCGTTTCGCCACGCCGCCCGGCAACGGCGTTTTCAACATCGGATTTCGGCTCGCGCGGGACGCAAAATGAATTGTTCGGAGGAAAGAAAAATGGATAGACGCGATTTTCTTAAGGCCGCGACATTTGCGGCGATGGGATCGATGCTAGGCAAGGGACTGGCGGGCGGATTATCGGCTTTCGGGCAGGTAGACAAGGCGAATATCCTCGTGGCCTACTTCTCGTGGAGCGGCAATACCCGCGGGATAGCGCGGCAAATCCAGCAACAGACAGGCCGTGATATTTTCGAGATTGTCCCCGTGAAACCCTACTCGACCAACTACAATACCTGTCTTGACGAGGCATTGCGCGACCAGCGCGGGCAAGCCAGGCCGCCGCTCAAGAATTTGGGTGAAAACATTGGGAAATACGACGTGATTTTCATCGGCTACCCCAACTGGTGGGCCTCCATTCCCATGCCGGTCGCCGCTTTTTTGGAGAGTTACGACTTTTCCGGCAAAATGCTAGTCCCGTTTTGCAGCCATGGAGGTGGGCGTTTGGGACAAAGCGTCGCAGCTATCGCGAAACTCTGCCCGAATTCCACGATTCTTGAGGCGCTTTCGGTCCATTATTCGGGCGGAAGCTCGCTGCCGGGAGATATAACCGCATGGCTCGGGCGTATCTCACTTTTATAAGAGAAGGGAAGGCATGGAAAGGCGCGACTTTCTGAAAACCGTGGGATTGACAGCCGCAGGCATGTTTTTACGCCCCAAGCTGTCGGGTGTTGCATTTGCCGCCGGCCGGACCAGGCCGAAAGTGTATTTCACCGGGAATATCAGCGCCGAAGGACTGTTGAAAATGTACGGTCTCGTCAATCGGTCTTTGTCCGGTAAAATTGCGGTAAAGCTTCACCCGGGGGAACCGCATGGACCGAACATCGTTCCAGCGACTTGGGTCAGGGAATTGCTGGCGATTATTCCAAACGCCACCGTGGTTGAGACCAATGTTTTTTATGGAGGTCCGCGCCACACAACCGAAGGGCACAGGGAAACATTGCGCATCAACGGCTGGGACTTCTGCCCGGTGGACATTATGGACGCGGACGGCGGCGTCAACCTTCCCGTTCCGGGCGGAAAGTGGTTCAAGGAAATTGCCATGGGCAAAAACCTTGTCCATTACGATTCCATGCTCGTCCTGACGCATTTCAAGGGGCACCCGCTGGGCGGTTTTGGCGGTTCGATGAAAAACATCGCGATTGGTTGCGCGTCCGGACCGGTCGGGAAAAAGCAACTTCACCAAAATGGCGATGCGCAATGGGGCCATGCCGGCGCCCGTTTCATGGAGCACATGGCGGAGTCCGCCACAGCGGTTGCCGCCCATTTTGGCCCAAAGATGGCGTATATCAATGTCATGCGGAACATGTCCGTCGACTGCGACTGCATGGGGACGGCCGCCGCGCCCGTCACCACGCCTGACATCGGCATCCTTGCGTCCACCGACATTCTCGCCGTCGACCAGGCGTCGGTCGATCTTGTCTATGCCCTTCCCGCCGATCAGCGGAAAGACCTGGTGGGGCGCATCGAATCGCGCGAAGGTCTCCACCAATTGTCCGCCATGGAGAAATTGGGATTGGGATCGCGTCGGTATGAACTGATCGCCATTGACTGACCATCGCCCGCATCCGGATAACGCGCCGGCCATTCGCCCTTTCCCGCTGAAGCGTCAAGGGTCCGTGCAAGTGAAGTTTTGCAACTTGCGCTTTCAAGCCGCCGAAGGCCCAATTGGCGAAGCTTCGGTTACAAAGTGGCGTCGCACAGAGCGAAGGGTCGGGTCGGCCGACCCGGCCCGGCGTCAACCATCCCTGGCGCCCGACTTCCACTGCATGAAAACGGCGGCCAACAACAGCAGGCCGGTGACGATCCGTTGCCAGAAGGCGTTGATCTCCCCGTGCAGGTTGATGATGTTGCTGATCAGGCCGAGAATGAGCACGCCGAAAAAAGCGCCGGCGACGCTTCCCACCCCGCCGGACAACAGCGTGCCGCCGATGAGCACCGCCGCGATGGCGTTCATCTCCCAGCCTTCCGCGCCGATGGGCTGGCCCGCGCCCAACCGCGCCGCCAGGATTACGCCCGCCAGCGCGCAGAGACAGCCGTTGATCACGTAGGTCACGGTCTTCGCCAGCGCGACGTTCACCCCCATCATCCGCGCCGCCTCCTCGTTGTCGCCGATGGCGAAGATCTGCCTGCCGGTCCTGGTCGAAACGGAAAAGAAATACAGCGCCGCCAGCACGGCGAGAAAAATGATGGCCGGGATCGGGAGCATGAGAATGTAGCCGCGTCCGATCTCGATGAAGCCCTTTTCCGACCTGGGCACGGGGATGGACTTGATGTCGGTGAGGATGTAGGAAACGCCCCGGAAGGTCATCATCGTCGCCA